>NZ_KV805081.1:0-133264 GCF_001811515.1 Corynebacterium sp. HMSC076G08
CAGAGCCGTTCTCATACTCAGGAGTGTACTGGTCGGAATCACGATCGGTGGATTCAACGACGAAAGGAGCGGTACCGGTTGCGGTCGTGCCGTCCTGGTAGGTGACCTGGACCGGAACCTCGATGCTGTCCTTGTTGGCTGCATCAGCCGGGAAGGTTACGGAAACCTCACCGGTCTTCTCATCAACGGTGACGGTGTAACCCTCTGGAGCCTTGAAGGTCTCAGGCAGCGCGAACTTCGTCGGCGCCTTCTTCTCGTCCTGAGCCTTCAGCTCCTCAGCGCTAAGCTTCTCGACGTCATCGGTCGCCGTATTGTCGAAAGTCGGAGCCTTGGACTTGGTTGGTTCACCAGGCTTAGCCGGAGTCTCCTCGTAGTGTGGCTGCCAACCAACCAGAACCGTGAACGAGTCTGCTGCAATCGCCTGACCGCGCTCCTTGGTCTTCTTGTTGACTGGGTACAGGTACGCCGTGAACGTCGTAGTGGACTTAACACCCGTGGTGTCGAACTGGCACGAATCGATAATGCCGTTAGCCTTAGGGTCTTCCGGAGCACAGGTGTGAACGACCTCGCCAGTCTCCTGGTTAATCCACTCGATCTGGTACTGCAGACCGTCAACCCACTGGATCGGCAGACCCGCCGTCTTGGTATCAACCTTCGCACCCGGCTTCGCTGGGTTCTGGCGGGTATCGTACTTGAGCACATCGAAGACCACGTAGTCCGAGTAGATAACGTTGCGGTTCTCCAGCAGGTAATGCTCGCCAGCGCCGTAGACAATGCCACCAGCCCACTTGCCCTCACCGTTGAACACGTACTGGTCACGCGGCAGGAAGGAGTTGTTGTAGAACGGCGTGAACTGACCAAGCCCCTCAGTCTCCTCCGTAGAGAAGAACAGCCAGTCCCAGTTCACGTGCTTCGGAATGTTCTTGATGCCACGACCAGTAACGGACCTCTCCCAGCTACCGACGTCTGCAGCAGGCGCAACCTGGCCAAACAGGTTATAAGCATTGTGCTTCGAACCGTCAGGGAAGGTCACCTCAGCACCGTTATCACGCGCCAGGTCGGTGTAGATGAGCGCGCCGTCGTCGTAGCCACGGTCGACGTTGTTGGTTGTCCCGGTATTTCGCCCAAAGGTGCCCTTGAACTGCAGCGTGTAGTCGCCCTTGCTGTCGACAGTGGCTTCAGAGGTCTCGGCAATCCACTTGTCCTTGCCCTCTTCCGCCATCTTGCGCTTGATCCAGTTCTGCAGCGCAGTCTCGTTGCGGTTGGTCCAACCACGCCCGCGGATCTCGTCGAAGCCAAGATCCTTAGCAGCCTTCGTCTTGATCTCGTTAACTGCGTAGTCAGACAGGTAGGAACCGTAAACCTTCACGCCCGTTGCCGGCACATCGGCACCGTTCATCTTGTTCATCAGGCTCGGAGTGAACGCGCCCTGCGTATTGTACAGGTGCCAGAACAGGTTGCCCTTGATCTGGCCAGGACCATTGCCAACCACCGGGTTCTGATCAGCCTTGTCACGGTGCATCACGTCATGGCGGGTCTTCTCACCAAATGCGAAACGAACGTTGGTCACGCGGTCCGGGCCAACGAGCCAGCCCATGCCACCCGGGGTGTCGTACGTAGCCGCATTCGGACCCATGTGGCCGAAGTTGTAGCCATACAGCTGCGTGAAGTTATCCGTATCCGGGTTATCCACCCACACACGAATCTTCTCGTACTGCGGACCATTCGGGTCTGCGTCAAACTTGACGACCTCGCCCTTCGCATTGTTGAAAGGCTTCATATTGATGGTGTAGTAACCATCTTCACGCGTGGTGGTGGTGTACACCGGCGAGGTGACGCCGCCCTTTTCAGTCCACTGAGCGTAAACGCGCACGCCTGCCATCGGGATCGGCTTCCATGGATCACGGGTACCCGGGTTCACCGAAAGGTCACCATCGCGCTGGTGAATGACGTAGCCCTCGATAGATTCGTTGGTGCCTTGCTCAGCACCAGACTCGATGGCACCCTCAACCTTAATCGGCTGGTCGCTAAACTCGTACCGCTGCTCATCTACCACAGACTGGTAAACACCATCGGCATTCTTGCCTGGGTACTTGACGCCATTACCGGCGGTGTTCGACTGGCCAGCCTCAGCCGGGGTGCCAGCGACCGCGGCCACTGGGAAGTTCGGGGTTACCGAGTGGACGAAGGGGCCCACCATAGCAATAGAGAGCGCCGCGGCAGCAATAGTAGTGCCGCGACGGCGTACAGCTGTACGCTTAATTTCCTTCTTGTTCATATCAAGAAGCCCTTTCCTTAAGACTTGAAAGAACTGATCACGCTAGGGATACGTGACCGCGCAAGGGGTGATACCGGCTTACGCAACCGAGAGCAGCTCACATCTGTCACCTTGGAAGAAGGTCAGAGGTTTCCAAGGGTCTATGAACAAACTCGTCTCTAATGTTAACTCCGTGCACGAATTAAAGGAACCGTACGGAATCCTGAAAATTTCATGAATGCAAACTTTTTGCCGCTAACAACACGAAGCACATGTTTGACCTGCTCTTTTCGCCGCGATTGCGACACGCGGTTGCGATTGTTAAATAGCTCACGTCGTCACATCCGTAACATTTTCCCCAGGAATATACTCCTAACGGGGGTGTTTTATACAGCATAGTGACGGGTGGAGGTGTGGGAGGCGTCGCCAAGCAGGGTGTATTGAGCGCACAAATGTAGCCATAGAAACACAAACCGCCCCGCTTCCCTGTGCGTGGTGCGTGCAGGTGGTTGTGTGCACGATGCTGCAGGAGAAGCAGGGCGGTTGCTTTGTGACACCGCCGCCGTTAGGCGGTGCCTGAGGTTGTGCGGCTTGGACTCTTTGGCGCCTTACTGGTCTTGCATGACGTCGTGGCGCACGATGGTCTGGTCGCGGCCGGGGCCAACGCCGATGTAGGAGATACGGCAGCCGGAGAGCTCCTCCAAGCGCAGGACATAATCCTGTGCCTTCTGCGGAAGCTCCTCAAAGGTCTGGCAGCCGGTGATGTCCTCATCCCAAGCCGGCATGGTCTCAAAGATGGGCTCGGCGTGGTGGAACTCAGACTGGGTCAGCGGCATCTCGTCGTAGCGCTTGCCATCAACATCGTAAGCCACGCAGATGGGGATCTCACCAATGCCGGTAAGCACGTCCAGCTTGGTCAGGAAGTAATCCGTGAAGCCGTTGACGCGGGTGGCGTAGCGGGCAATGACGGAGTCATACCAACCGCAGCGGCGCTTGCGGCCGGTGTTGACGCCGATTTCGCCGCCGGTGGTCTGCAGATACTCGCCCCACTTATCGAAAAGCTCCGTGGGGAACGGACCCGCACCGACGCGGGTGGTGTAGGCCTTGATGATGCCCAGGGAGGTAGTAATGCGCGTCGGACCAATGCCGGAGCCCACAGCAGCGCCACCGGCAGTCGGGTTCGAGGAGGTCACGAACGGGTAGGTGCCGTGGTCAACGTCCAGCATGGTGGCCTGGCCGCCTTCCATGAGGACGTGCTTGCTCTCATCCAGCGCCTGGTTCAGCTCCAGCTCGGCCTCAATAACCATCGGGCGCAGGCGCTCGCGGTAGCTCAGGAAGTACTCCACAACCTGCTCCGGCTCGATGGCCTTGCGGTTGTACATCTTCACCAGCATCTGGTTCTTAATGTCCAAGGCGGACTCGACCTTCTGGCGCAGGATGGACTCATCGAAGATGTCCTGCACGCGGATACCGATGCGGGCGACCTTGTCGGCATAAGCCGGGCCGATACCGCGGCCGGTGGTGCCGATGGCGCGCTTGCCCAGGAAGCGCTCCTGCACGCGGTCAAGCGTCTGGTGGTAGGGCGCCACGAGGTGCGCATTGGCGGAAATCTTCAGGCGCGAAGCGTTAGCGCCGCGGGCTTCGAGGCCATCAATCTCATCGAAGAGGGCCTCCAGGTTAATCACCACGCCGTTGCCCAGGACTGGGGTGGCGTTTTCAGAGAGAATACCGGCGGGAAGGAGCTTCAGCTCGTACTTCTCGCCGCCGACCACGACGGTGTGGCCGGCATTGTTACCGCCGTTGGGCTTAACTACGTAATCGACTTTGCCGCCGAGGATGTCGGTAGCCTTGCCCTTGCCTTCATCGCCCCACTGGGCGCCGACGATGACGATCGCTGCCATGTTTGATGTCACTTCCTATTTATTGAAGTCAAATACGCACCTACTTTACCCGCCGCAGCGGTGCAGCGGTGAGTTTGTGACAAGCTCGTCAGGAATTGATGCGCCGGCACCTTCGTGGAGAGGTTCGTCCCGAACCTCGTTCAAGTCCAACTACGCGATTTCGGTGTTTGAGTTGGCACCGTCGCCCTTGTCTTTCTCTTCGATGAAGATGGTGTCATTGGTGAACATCAGCCTCGAATTGTTTGGGGTGCTGATAATGATCCCATCGTCAACGACAGCGATTTGAGCTTCAATGTCATCGATGCCGATTCGGTAGAGACCGTTGCTATCGATCTTCTTGCCGTCAGTTGGGAGGTTGTCGACACCACCCTGGCTGTACCTGGTTTCACCCTCCAGCGGTAGGAGGCTCACCACATCGAATTCCATATCTTCCGGCAGGTTGGTCTTATCGCTCTTGATAACCCAGGCTCCGCCACCGCCGTGTGCGCAGTCAATGGATTTTTCATTCGCATCGATACCGCACACCAAGTTCCAACCGTCGGCGGAAATATCGAACAGCGTTTCACCGCGGAGGTCTTCTTCATCCTTGGCCAGGTCCGCGGAGTCGGTGGGCTCTGACTTTACGTCAATGAAGAATATGTCCGAGTTCACACCGTCAAAGGAGTTCTCCATCGAAGGTGCCTCAGTGCCTGGGCGCTTGTACACCTTTCCTTCGACGCCGACAATGTCTCCTTCAGTCTTGGACTCATAGGTGTAACCCTCTCCATCCTCAGTGACCTCAAATGAGGAGGACGTGATGTACAGGGCATTCTCGTCGTAGACCCTGCCGTTGACGAAGAAGACGGGAACCTTCACGGGTTCGCCATCGAACTTGCCCTCCAACACCACGTAGCTGAGGAACTTGCAGGGGTCATACTCGTCTTCGCCGATGGTGAGGTCCTCAAATTTCTCGGTGGAGCCTTTCACGTAGGCTTCCTTGTTATCAAGGACCTTGCCAAGGTCGGTGTCCTCGAGTTCTTTCTTCTCGTCGCAGTTAGCGTTGGCGCTTGAGGAGGAAGTACTGCTCGGTGCCGACGATGTCGTCGCGCTGGTCTTCGTAGAACTAGTCACGGACGCGGCGGCGGCCTCGGTGAAGGCGGGTTCCTTGGCTTCCGTCTGCGAACCCCCGCCGAAACTGCACGAACTCACCAACAGTCCAGCGGCGGATACAAGCGCAAGGGTTGCCATACGGGTGGACACGGTGAATACCTCCAGCTATCAGACAAAGAAAAAGTTACGTGTTAAGAAGTTGAGAGTTGCTTTGGAGTTAAGCGTTGCAATGGAGCCTACCTAGCAGATGTGACGTGCACTACTTAATTTCTGGAAGCGCCGTTGTTTGAGCGGCGCTGGCGCTCCTTTTTCGCGAACCTCTTCTCACGCTCCTATGCTTCTTGTATGATCTGTGCGCTTGTAGACTGCGGCGGCCACCTCACTGAGGCCCATACCGATTCCCTCGCTAAGGCTCAACAGAGCGGAATCCGCGTTGAGCACTTCCGCGTCGCCTCGATCCCCAGCCGGCAGGAGCTGAAGGCTATTGATGCGCTGGCCAGGGACATACTGCCGGAAGACCCCACTCCATCGCTGGATGAGATTGCCGCGCAACCGGACGTGAGTCACCTCGGCGAGCCGGGGCCAGCACCCCAAAAGCAGTACTTGCGCGAGCCTTTGCGCATCGTGGTTATTGGCAGCGATGCCGCGCTCAGCGCGGTGTTGACCCGTATGATGCGGGCGGATTACCTATGGGCCGAGGTGGGGTATGTCCCCACCGGGGAACACTCCACGGCGGCGATGAATTGGGGACTGAAATCGAGCGTCACGGGCCAGGGTCGCCAGGGTCCCGGCGACCAGGGAGCAGTGGTGGAGGAGTCGCTCTCCTTTGCCATGACCGCGCCCGTCAAGCCGGCACCGCTCATCCGTAATGACGCGGGCCTCGCCGTGGCGGGCTCGGCAACGATTGCGGAATGGTCGAATGAGGAGATCACCGGGGAGATCATCGTCGACGATGCCGTGCTGCTGCGCGCAGATCGTGAGAAAGATGTCTTCGGAGCAAAGCTCGTACCAATGACGGATGCGCCGGGCATCGTGGCAGCGAAGGCGGTGACGAGCTTTGAAGCGGAGGCTGCACCGCGCCGTGGGCTGTTCACCCGCCTGCGCAAGCCTGCCCAACCTGGACAACTCGACCCGGCCAGCGTCGTGCAGGGCCGGGCGGTGCAGGCAGGAGGGCCGTCGCTCAGCGTCAGCGTCGATGGAGTCCGTGCCAAGCGGCCGGTCAAGCGCGTGACGTTCTACCGCCACCTGCGGGACCTGCAGATCGTGCGGCCCTAGCCTGTATCAGCTGCCCTAGCCCAGCCTTAGTTTTCCTCCCAGACCTCCGGCGGGTAGGCCGGGTGCTTGGAGGTGGGCACGAGTTGTGCCACGGCCGACTCCCGCGACATGCCACACACCATGAGAAGGTCCACGATGATGGAGCGCGTCTGGGCGAGCACGGCATAAGCGGAGAGGACTGCCTCCTCGCCGGCAACGTCCATCGAGCAGCGCGCACCCAGCTGGCGTAGGCGTTTGACGATGTCCGGGATGGCATGCGCCTCATCCACGCGGCGCTCACGCGCTGTTTGGTGAGTGTAGAGATCGGATAGCTCCATCGTGATTTCAGCGAGTTCGTCGATGATCTCAACTTGCTCGGGCGTGGCCTGGTCGCCGTCCTCGGAGAGAACAAGCGCACGGCGGGAGAGCACGCGGGTGCCGCGGACCACGTTGTCGACGGGCGTGAGGATGCGCTCCAGGGAGCGAACGGTGCGCTGCGAGCTCCACAGGAAGGGCGAGAGGCGTGCGGTTTCCGCACCGCCCTTGGTGGCGTTAAGCATGTTGTTGATGTCATCCTGCGTGCCGCGCACCGCGTCGCGTGCTTCCGTGATGGTCTCAGGATCGTTTTCCTCCAGGCCCTTGGCCACGTCGGAGAGGACCAAGGAGGTAATGCCCAAGACCTTCGAGACTTCCGAGCGGCCCGCCCGCAGGGGCGAGGAGGGAATCAGCACGATCATCGTGAGGCCAATGACCGCGCCGATGATGGCGTCAATGGCACGGGAGATGCCGCCCATTTCTTCTGGGGGAAGAATGGTGGCGATGAGGATGGCGGCAATGACGATTTGATTGCTCACCAGCTGCGAACTAGTGAAGAAGGAACCGATAATCAGGGCCAACCCGATGATGATGGTCATGTGGATGGGGCCGGTCCCGAGGGCGTCGACAAGCAGCGTGCCCACCAAGACTCCTACAACACCGCCGAGGGCCATGTCCACGGCGCGCTTGAGGCGGTCCCTGCCCGATAAGCCGAGGATGATGATGACGGCCATCGGGGCAAAGAAGGGCTGCGCATGGCCGAAGAAATCGTGCGCAACATAGAAGGCCAAGCCCGCGCCTATCGTGCACTGAAGCATGAACACGAGCCGGTTGCGGATGCGTGTGAGGCGCGCCTTGAGGGACTTATCCACCAACCGCAGCTGCTCGCGGGTAGTTTTGCGAACGCGCTTGACGGTACTTGACGAACTCGACGATGACTCTTGCGCTTCCATGACTCCGGTATTTTACGCGTTCTGGCGCCGGGATTGGACGAACAAAGCCACCCCACGAGATTGAGGGGTGGCTTGTTGGGATGGCGCGACGCCGCTTAGCACCGGTGGGTGCTCAGCGCCGGCATCCGGTTGGTGTGGGTTTACTTGGAAACGGTCTTGCCCACGGAGTGCAGGTCCTGGCAGGCCTCAACCACGCGGTCAGCCATGCCCTGCTCAGCCTTCTTGAGGTAGGAGCGCGGGTCGTAGACCTTCTTGTTGCCAACCTCGCCGTCGATCTTGAAGACGCCATCGTAATTAGCGAACATGTGGCGAGCGACTGGGTTGGTGAAGGCGTACTGGGTATCGGTGTCAACGTTCATCTTGATGACGCCGTAGCGCAGTGCCTCCTCGATCTTCTCCTTCTCGGAGCCGGAGCCACCGTGGAAGACGAAGTCGAAGGGCTGGGAGCCTTCAGCCAGGCCGAGCTTCTTCACAGCAACCTTCTGGCCCTCGTCGAGGACCTCCGGGCGCAGCTTCACGTTGCCCGGCTTGTACACGCCGTGGACGTTTCCGAAGGTAGCGGCCAGCAGGTAGCGGCCCTTCTCACCGGTGCCGAGGGCATCGACGGTCTTCTCAAAGTCCTCCGGGGAGGTGTAGAGGTTAGCGCCGGCCTTAGCCTCAACGCCGTCCTCTTCGCCGCCGACAACGCCGATCTCGACCTCGAGGATGATGTTGGCGTTGTGGGCCTTCTCGAGGAGCTCCTGGGCGATCACGAGGTTCTCATCGATCGGGATAGCGGAGCCATCCCACATGTGGGACTGGAAGAGCGGAAGCTCGCCGCGGTCAACGCGCTCCTGGGAGAAGGCAATCAGCGGGCGCACGTACTCATCCAGAACTTCCTTCTGGCAGTGGTCAGTGTGCAGCGCAACGTTAATGCCGTAGTGCTGAGCAGCCTCGTGGGCGAAGGCGGCCAGTGCCTTGGCGCCGGCAACCTTGTTCTTCACGGACAGGCCGGAACCGAACTCGGCGCCGCCGGTGGAGAACTGGATGATGCCGTCGGACTCAGCCTCGGCGAAGCCGCGGAGAGCGGCGTTGATGGTTTCGGAGGAGGTGCAGTTAATTGCCGGGAATGCGAAGCCGCCCTTCTTGGCGGTATCCAGCATCTGGTTATAAACCTCAGGGGTTGCAATAGGCATGAAATTCCATCCTTTGGAGTTGCTGTGCAGTAAGCCGTGCCGTCCCACGTCCAGCGAAACAACACGTTCCAACATCCAAGTATGCCTGTTGTTGTGGTTTTCCGCCGCGAGATGCGATGTGACCTCACTTAAACACCGCTTCGCACGGGCGGAAATCCTCCGCCTAGCAGGGGAAACGCTGCTATTTCTTGGATTCTGACTTGTACTTCACAATCCGGGTGCAGGCCTCCAACAACATCCAACCGGACAACTGAACGGACAAATCGCGCTCAGCCACGCGGATAATTCCCATCTTCTGGCTCAGCGAAGAGGGCCCAAAACCGTAGTTATGGGGCAGCTTGGCGTCCGCGGTCCAGTCGGAACCGAAGATGGGCAAGCCATCCACCTCTAGGCGGTGTTCCCACACGGATTCCGCCGAGGCCGTTACGAGGCGAGCGGCCAGCTTCTTGGTTGCGCGGTTGGCCGGGGAATCGCCCGGCAGGCGCACCGCTACATCCGCCAGGTAGCGGGCGAGGATGCCTTTGAACAGGCCGCCGTCGCCGTCGCCAGTCTGCCAATCGATGACGCCCGTGTACGTTGCCATGCCCGTGGCCACCGCTTGGACCAGGCCGCGGATGCGGGTGGTGTAGTCCATCATGTCTGCAGCGAGTTCGGCCTCGTGGACAGAGTCGATGTCCTCCACGGAACGCAGGCCGGTCTTCTCCCGCAGCGCCAGCACGATTTCCAAGCAGGCACCGAGCACCACGCCTTGGCAATAGGGGTGGATGTTGCGGACGATTTCCTGCCCATCCATGCGCATGCGGATGCCGTCCATGACGAAGCCATCGTCATCGATGAGGTGGTCATAGATCCAGTCCACGATATGGCGAGCTTCCTCAACCCGGCCCATGCGAGCCAGCATGATGGCGCCCGGCCCGTTGGAGGGGACATTGAGGAAGGTCTCGCCCTCGCGCCAGGGCAGCACACCCACCTGCGAGTCGATGCCATCGCGGATGTTGTGCTGCAGGCTGCTCAGCTTCTTGTGGGGGCGCAGCTTCTTCAGCTCACCAGCGCGGGCGATGGCCAGGGCCATCCAGGCCTTGTCGTCGTAGTAACGGTTCTTTGTCAGTGGCTGGAGATTGCGCACGTGGACGCCGCGGATGGTGTTGGCGATGAGTGTGCGGCGCGCCTTGGTGTTCTTTCGTTGGGCGGCGTCGACAAGACAGTCCAGGTAGTGCGCCTGCCACCAATAATGCCAATGCACAAAGAGAGATTCTTTGGTGGTGGGTGGCCAACTCACCACGGCAAGGTTGGTTCGGGGCAAGCCCCACACGGCTTGCGCGTGGCGCTCATTGATGGCTGTTTCCGCAAGGTCGGCGCGGTGGGACCATTTCTCTAACACTTTTGTCTCATCATTCTCACAATGTGAATTCGTTACCTAGATGTAAACACAGTGCGCGGGATCTCACCAAGCTTTTGATAAATCCGCATGCTGCCGAATCCATGCATGCATGGCAATGCCCGCGGCCACGCCCGCGTTGATGGAGCGAGTAGAACCAAATTGCGCGATGGAGCACGTCATCACTGCTGCTTCCTGGGCCTCCGGGCTAACCCCCGGGCCTTCCTGCCCGAAGAGGAGCAAGCAGCGCTCGGGCAGCTCCGCGGTTTCTAAGGGCACACACCCGGGGGTGTTATCAATAGCCACGACGGTCAGGTCTTGGTCGGCCGCCCAGGCCATCAGTTCGCCCACGTCTGCGTGATGCATGAGGTGCTGGTACCTGTCGGTGACCATGGCACCGCGCCGGTTCCAGCGGCGCCGGCCTACGATGTGGACGGTGTCGACGGCAAAGGCGTTGGCGGTGCGTACCACGGTGCCGATGTTGGCATCGTTCTCGAAATTCTCGATAGCGATGTGCAGGGCATGTCGGCGGGTGTCGATATCCTCCCGGATCGCCTCGCGCGTCCAGTAGCGGTAGGCGTCGACGACATTGCGGCGGTCCCCCTCCGCGAGAAGCTCGGGATCGTATTTCTCCGCTTCTGGGCCTTCGGGCAGCGGGCCTTCCCAAGGGCCGACGCCGTGGCGGCCCTCATTCCATTCGGTGGGACCTTTGGCCTCCGCCTCTTCCTCGGGCTTAGGCAAGGTCAAGATCCTCCAGGCCCAGCAGGTAACGGTATTCCAAGCCCTCGGCGGCGATAGCTGCGCCGGCGTCGGTGTTGCGGTCCACCACGGTGGCCACGCCGACGACCTCGGCACCTGCCTTGCGCAGCGCCTTCACAGCGGTCAGTGGGGAGTTACCGGTCGTGGTGGTGTCCTCCACAACGAGCACCTTTTGCCCCTCGACGTTGAAGCCTTCGATCTGGCGCTGCATACCGTGCTTCTTGGCTTCCTTGCGGACAACGAAGGCGTCAATGTCGCGGCCATCGGCGTGCATGATGGCCAACCCGACCGGGTCCGCACCCATGGTCAGGCCACCGGCGGCGGCGTAGTCCCAGTCGGCGGTGAGCTCGCGGAGCAGCGAGCCGATGAGGCGCGAGGCTTCGTGCTGCAGGGTGGCGCGGCGCAGGTCCACGTAGTAGTCGGCCTCCTTGCCGGAGGACAGCGTGACCTTGCCGTGGACGACGGCCAGCTCCTTCACCAGCTCTGCTAGGCGTTGCTTCTTCTGCTGATCCAGGCTCATCGCTCGCTCCTTAAAGTCTGTGACTTTCTCGTCTTTAAAAATCCGCTCTGTAGTTTACCCTCTTCCCCGCGGGTGGCCGCCACATCCAGGGTTGCTGGCACACCGAGGGCTGTTGGGAGTTGCTGTTAGTCGAAGATGGACGAGCCGCCGTCGAAACGGCGCGGCAGGCGGGCCTGGTTGTCCTCCGGGGTGGGGTGTTCGCGGCCATCGGCAATCGCATCCACTTCATCCGCACCCAGGCTGGAGTGGTCAATGGTGCCGCGCGCCTCGCTGGTGCTGCGGCTCGGCATGACAACCGGTTCGGTGGGTCGCTGGATGGTGGGCGCGTCGAGGGAATCATCGCGGTCCGGGACAGCGGTAGGCCCGGTAGGTTCGGGCTGCGGGGGCTGCGGGATGTCGCGGCTCGGGTCGAGTTCATCGACGCGCAGGACCTGCGTTGCCTCGGAGCGCGGCGGAAGGACGCGGGCGGCATCAGCCAGCAGGGATAGCGGTTCCAGCAATTCTTCCCACTCCGCGCTGCGGGCGTGCTTGGTGGTTTGGGCAAGCACCCACTCCCCTTCCATCCACACGGCGGTCACTGCGGTGGGTAGGCGGTGTAGCGCCGTGCTGACGCGGGGATCGATGAGGCGCTGGCCCACGCCGGCATCGGAGGCGAAGACTTCAAACCCTTCCTCCTCACGCACGTACACCAGATCCTCGGACGAGTTGTCCACTGTCTCCCCTGCCCGGCGAAAATCCACCACTATGTCGGAGGCCGCGCCGGTGCGCATGGCCATGACCGGGATCGTGCCCATATCGAAAAGGAGGGTCTCGTGGCCGCGGAAGTTTCCGGCCACGATGTCCCTGGGCTCCTGGCCGCGGGCGGCCGCGCCGCGGCTCCACTCATCCGCCAGGTAGGAATCATGCTTGGCGTACTCCCAGCCGCGCTGCTGGCCAAAGGCCTTGCGCTCGCGGCGGGCGCTGCCCGGCACGAAGTACTTGGCGCGCTCCGCACGCTCCGCAAAGCTGGGCGCTGCAGCCTGTGGTTCCGTGAGTTCGTTCGGCTCTGCGGTGAGTTCCTCGGGTTCTTTGGGCTCGTTGGGCTCAGCAACGGGTTCGTCGGAAGGTTCGGGGTTGTACTCGACAACGGGTTCCGGCTCTGCGGTGGACTCTGGTTCCTGAACGACCTCGGGCTCCGGGGTGGAGACAACCGGCTCGGCGTCGACTGCCGCGTCGTCAGCCGTATCGGCAACGGCGCTGTCAGCGGGGTCGCCGGCAGAGAGAGCGGCGCGGCGCTGGCGCTGGTCCAGCCAGAGCACGATGAGACCAGCCACGAGCGCGACGGCGGCGAGGGATAAGAGTACGAAAGGCATCACTGATCGACTCTAATCGCCCGGCGCGCCCGATCCGCGCTGACGCGCTGGTCACGCACAGGTTTGGGCGCGCACAACTGGGCGGCGGGTGCGGGTGCTAAACGTGCTCGCGGTCGCCGCGTTCCACCGGGTTCTTCGGGTTGGCTGACCACTGCGACCAGCCACCCACGAAGTGGCGCAGGCCGGTAAATCCAACGTATTCCAGCACGGCGATGGTGAGCGCGGAGTGGTTGCCGGAGCCGGAGTAGATGATGGCGCCGTCCACGTTCTCCTTGGTCACGCCGTGGTTGTCAAGGATCTCCAGGATCTCCTCCTTGGATTTCCACACGGTGATGTCCTCCGTGTGGAAGAGGCGCTCCGGAAGGTTAACCGCGCCTGGGATGTGGCCGGCCTTCAAGTCGAGGTTCTCGCGGCGGCCGGCGAAGCGGTTGCGCGTGCGAACGTCGAGAAGCAGGCCGTCGTGTTCCTTAACTTCATCGATGGTAGCCGTGGGCATCGACCCCGTCGTCACTTTAAAGTCCGAGCGCATGCCCAAGTTGCCGGGGCCGGTGAGCGTGGGCAGCGACTGGGCGCGCCAATTGGACAGGCCACCGTCGAGAATGCGGACGTTGCGGATGCCGGCCCAGCGCAGCGTCCACCACGCACGGCCGGCGAAGAGGCCGCGGCCTTCGTCGTAGACCACGACCTCGCTGTCCGCGTGCAAGCCCCAGTGATCGATCCACTCCTGGACCTTCTCCGTTTGCGGGAGGGGGTTGCGCCCGACCTTGGAACCAGGCAGGCCCACGAAGGCAGAGGCAGCATCCGCGTACTGGGCGGTCGGAATGTGCAGGGAGGAAAACTGGTTGAAGGACTCGCCTTCCCCTGGTGCCCAGAGGGAAGCGAGGATGGTCGTCTTATCACCGCGGTAAATCTTCTCACTCAACTCGTGAGGGGAGATCAAAATGCTCATGCCCCTAGATGATAGGGGCATGAGTGGGTGCTGGCGACCGTTGAGCGCGGTGAGCACTCATCGTGCTCACCGGTTTAGGCGGATTAAGCTGTGCGGGCAGCTAGCTCGAGGTGCTCGCCACCGTCGGCGACGTCGACGTGCACGGTATCGCCGTCCACGATGTCACCGGCCAGCAGCTTCTTGGCCAGCTGGTCACCGATGGCCTGCTGGATCAGGCGGCGCAACGGTCGGGCGCCGTAGGCCGGGTCGTAGCCGCGCTCGGCCAGCCACAACTTGGCGGCATCGGAGACCTGCAGAGTCAGGCGGCGGCCAGACAGGCGCTCGGCCAAGCCCTTGAGCTGGATGTCCACGATGCCGGAGAGCAGATCCGAGGTGAGCGGCTCAAACATCACGACGTCATCGAGGCGGTTGATGAACTCCGGCTTAAAGCTGCGCTTGACCGCCTCCATGACCTCTTCCTTGGTGCCGCCGGCACCCAGGTTCGAGGTCAGGATGATGACCGTGTTGCGGAAGTCCACGGTGCGGCCCTGGCCGTCGGTCAGGCGGCCCTCATCGAGGACCTGCAGCAGCACGTCGAAGACGTCCGGGTGAGCCTTCTCGACTTCGTCGAAAAGCACCAGCGTGTACGGGCGGCGACGTACCGCCTCCGTGAGCTGGCCGCCGGCATCGTAGCCCACGTATCCCGGAGGGGCACCGACAAGGCGGGCGACGGAGTGCTTCTCACCGAACTCGGACATGTCGATGCGAACCATCGCGGATTCATCGTCAAAGAGGAAGTCCGCCAGAGCCTTCGCCAGCTCCGTCTTACCCACGCCCGTCGGCCCCAGGAAGAGGAAGGAACCGGTCGGGCGGTTCGGGTCAGCCACACCGGCGCGGGCGCGGCGCACGGCATCGGAGACCGCGGTGACGGCCTCCTTCTGGCCCACCACGCGCTCACCCAGCACGGACTCCATGTTGAGCAGCTTCTCGGTCTCTCCCTGCAGCATCTTGCCGGCCGGGATGCCGGTCCAGGCGGAGACGACCTCCGCGATGGTGTCCGGGGTGACTTCCTCGCTGAGCATGGTGTTGTGCTGCTGCGCGGCCTTCTCCTCGGCGGCGGCCAGGTCCTTCTCCAGCGGTGGGATCTTGCCGTAGTTGATCTCGGAGGCCAGGGCTAGGTCACCATCGCGCTCCGCAATCTCTGCCTGACGGCGCAGATCCTCCAGCTGTTCCTTGATGGTCTGCACGTCATCGATGGCCTTCTTCTCATTGGCCCAGCGGGCCTTGAGCTCACCGAGCTTCTCGCGCTCATCTGCCAGCTCCTGCTGAAGGGCGGTCAGGCGGTCCTTCGAGGCGGCGTCCGACTCCTTCTTCAGGGCCAGCTCCTCAATCTCGAGGCGGCGCACGACGCGCTCCAGCTCATCGATCTCCTGCGGGGAGGAGTCAATCTCCATGCGCAGGCGGGAGCCGGCCTCATCGACCAAGTCGATGGCCTTATCCGGCAGGAAGCGGTTGGTGATGTAGCGGTGCGAGAGCTCCGCAGCAGAGACCAAGGCCGAGTCCTGGATGCGCACGCCGTGGTGCACCTCGTAGCGCTCCTTGAGGCCACGGAGAATACCGATGGTGTCCTCGACGGAAGGCTCAGCGGCGTAGACCTGCTGGAAACGGCGCTCCAAGGCGGCGTCCTTCTCGATGTACTTGCGGTACTCGTCGAGGGTGGTAGCACCGACCAAGCGGAGCTCGCCGCGGGCCAGCATCGGCTTAATCATGTTGCCAGCATCCATCGAGCCTTCGCCCGTAGCGCCAGCGCCGACGATGGTGTGCAGCTCATCGATGAAGGTGATGATCTGCCCGTCGGAAGCCTTAATTTCATCGAGGACGGCCTTGAGGCGCTCCTCGAACTCGCCGCGGTACTTCGCGCCGGCGACCATGGAGCCAAGGTCCAGGCTCAGCAGTGTCTTGCCCTTGAGGGATTCCGGTACGTCACCGGCCACGATGCGGCGGGCCAGGCCCTCCACGATGGCGGTCTTACCCACGCCGGGCTCACCGATGAGCACCGGGTTGTTCTTCGTGCGGCGGCTAAGCACCTGGACCACGCGGCGGATCTCCTGATCACGGCCGATGACCGGGTCAATCTTGCCCTCGCGGGCGCGGGCGGTGAGGTCCGTGGCGTACTTCTCCAGGGCCTGGAACTGTTCCTCGGGGTTCTCCGAGGTCACCTTGGCCGCACCGCGCACCGAGGGGAAAGCGCCCTTGAGTGCGTCATAGGTAGCGCCGCGGGAGGTCAACAGTTCAGCAGCATCAGACTTGGAGCCTGCAATAGCGGCGAGCAGAACCTCGGTGGAAACGAACTCATCGCCGAGCTCACCGGCCAGCTCCTGGGCGCGGGTGAGGACGTTGAGGGCGTCGCGGTTGAAGTTCGGGTTCGCCATGTTGGCGCCCTCGGCCTTGGGGAGGGCGTCGATAAGCTGGCGCGCCTCCTTGAGAACCGTCTCCGGGTCCACACCGGTGGCCTTGAGCACCGGGGCGGCAATGCCGTCCTTCTGCTCGAGGATGGCTGCTAAGAGGTGTGCCGGGCGGATGTCCGGGTTACCGTTGGCGGAGGCCGTCTGCAGCGCTTGCTGCAGGGCCTCCTGAGTTTTAGTGGTGGGGTTAAAAGAACTCATTGTTGTGTTTCTCCGTTTCTACTATTTATCCAAACCTCCCTGCGGCTGCAGCAGGGAAGGAAGCTTCACTGTCTATAACGCTACAGAACTTGAGTCTGTTCCACTCAACTAGAACTTTTTTAAATCTCTCACCCCCGCCGAATTGAGCGCAGTTCGCTCAAGTCTACGGTGTGCGTCCTTTACCCCAACTTAGGTCATGGGCGGGTAAGCAACGCCACGCTTGGCACTGTTCTTGGCGCTGCTGCTTGGCGGTGTTCGGCGGTGGGGTGGGATTGGCCCGCACTAAAATGCGCCTTCGTCCGAAGGGCGTTCCGCACAAGGCATCTGACAAACGGCATCTTTGGGCCTAAAAACGCCATCTGCAATGCGTAAATGGCGTTTTTAGCCGTAAAAACGCCTTATGACTGATGCCTTTTGTCAGACGTCTTTTGCTGGATGCCTCCAGCATGTCACTGAAGGTACGCAGACGTTGCGCTGTGTGATTTTCTGCGTGACGCGGATTGCTGTGGATTGCCCGTGGTGTCAGTGCGCGGGGCTAGGGGTTAGCTACTGCCGCTTCCTGGGGAAGGCCGTACTTAAACGATGCTAGGACGACGGCCGCCACGGAGTAGTAGAGCGACCACCTCTCGTCGAGGTCGATGTTGCGGAATTCACCCACCGAGGCCAGGTGACACATACCGTCAGCACCGGCCCACAGGATGAAATTCTTGATGTAGACCAGGCGGTCCTCCGGCTCGTGCCCGGCCTCCCGCAGGGCCTCACGGGCAAAACGCATCAGCAGCGCGAAGGACTCGCTCATCTGCGTCTGTTCCTCGCCGTCCTCACTCAGCGGGACCACGGAGCCAGACGCTGCACCGATGCAGGCGCTGTAGCGCTCTGGATGCTCCACCGCGTAATGAAAATAGGCCACCGCCACGCACAGGAGCTTATCGACGGCCGAGGCCCCCTCCGGCAGCCGCTCCAAAAGGTAGAGGATGCCGTCCACGAGTTCACGGTCGGTCTCCTGCTCGACGGTTTCACGTAGAACGAAGTCATTGTCCACCAGAGAGGCGACGAAAACTTCAGAAACACCGAAGTATTCGGCGACGTTCTCGATGGTCACCGACTGCATGCCAACCCACGCCGCCAGCTGGATGGCGCGCTCCACGACGGCTGCGCGGGCCTGCTCCGCGGGAAGCTCTGTCAGATCCTCGATGGCGGTAATGTCCAGGGAAAGGTCCCGGTCCGGCGTGAAGCCGCTCAGCAGTGCGCGGTACTCCTGCATCGGGTGGCGCAGATCGGGAAGCTCCAACGTCTCGGCCGTCATGAACAGCGTTCCGATGAGCGCCTTGCACACCTCGCGCAGGTTGAAGCGCCGCACCACCGAATGCTGGTGCCGCAGCACGCCAAGGACGCTCAAGTGGGCCATGCCGTGGACGGTGGCCCAGCTGGCAACGCTCAACTTTGCCAAGGTCTGGGGGCACACGTCCGGCCCGACCTCAAGCTGTGCATCGTCCGCGATGAGCGCGATGTTGTCATAGATCAGATCCAGCGCGCGGTTGCCCGATCTGTTTCCCTGCAGGAGGGACTGCCACTCATCTTCAAAGACGCAGCCCTTCTGCTCAAACAGGTAGCGAAAAAGCTCCGGTTCGCGCTCGGCGTACTCGTAATAGGCCTCCGTGAAGGTGGTCAGCTTGGTGAAAAGATCGGCGTAGCCAGGAGCGGCGTCGAGCGTCTCCTCCAAAAACTTGACCTTGCGCTCGGAGGCATAGTCCGGGATAGCGGCAACGATCTGCTCACGATCCGAGAATTCCGCGCGAACCTCGGCGGGAGTAACCTCCGCGAGCCTCGCCACCGACTCCACGGTAATTGCCTCATCACCCTGCGCGGCGCCAATGTGAAGAGCAGACTCGAGGATGACCTCACGAGGTGAGTCTTCATAAAGAAAATGCATATGGATTCCTAAGCCTGCGCACACTGAGGGAAAGAAAAAGAGAGGCTGCGAGAGCGCCACGCTGACAGCTTCCTGAATTTTAGCCTTTTTCTTCTCACAAGAGCAATGCAAGCTGAGATTCATTTCGCACTACTACTCAGGACTTGCTTAAAACGAGAAAACCCTCAAGCCATAAGGCTGAGGGTTTTCACGTGCTAGCAGGTCAGCGTCTACTTCGATGAGCCGACGTGACCGATGCCTTCTTTGAAGATGGTGCCGCGCGGCGGCATCATGCCGCTGAACTTGAACACGATATAGATAACTACCGCGATGCCCAGGGAGATCCAGCCGAAGCCGGCGGTAAAACCGTACATCACCGACAGCGGCGCGATGATGGTCCAGGAGATCTCGAAGGGGCCGAAGCCAATGTAGGCCATGCCGTACTCCGACAGTGTGCCGGACTTGAGCTTCGGGTCCACGATCTTGAGGATCGCAATGCCGGTAGCCACCGTAGCCGTGGCCCAGCCCCAGCCGAAGATACCGCGCTCGATCCAGCGCTCGCCGAAGAACTCGGCGGGGAACCACATGAGGAAGAATGCGCAGTAAATGGTGCCCAAGACGAAGAGCAGGAGGAGGGCCTGCCAGTAGGCGGCCACGGCGGCCGGCACAATGGCGGCCACGCCGAAGGCAATGAGGTAGTCGGTTGCCGCACCGGAAACCGAGCTCACCGTGTCCTTATCCAGGTAATCCTTGGCGCCCACCATGTTCATCACGGCGCGGAAGAGCAGGCCCACCACCATCGACATGGCGAACAGCGGAATGGAAACGTTCTCCCAGATGGAGGAGATTCCCTTGTTAATGCCGTAGGCGGTCATCACGGTCAGAGCGATAAAGCCCACGTGCAGGGTGATGGGCTCGATGGCAGACGGGTTCGTGGTAGCACGGCCCAGGGAAGGACGATCCTCCAGGCGCGAGATGTAGCCGCGGCGCAGTTCCTCCGGAAGCTGCTTCGGCACGTGCGAGACCTTGCCCTTGCGAATACCCCAGTTACCGGCGACGATACCGCCGATGATGGCGGCCAGCGTGCCCACGGTGGCGGAAGTAAAGCCCAAGGAGGATGCCGCCTCAGCACCCACACCTTCCAAGGCGCTGCCGACAGCCGCCGCGGTACCGAAACCACCCGTGAAGCCAACGGGCAGCATCATGCCGAACCAGTCCGGGGTGTCGAAGGCCGGCTTGAACAGGAGAAGACCCAAAACAATGAACAGGCCCCACTGGCCGGTGAACATCATGGTGGAGTAGCCCCACATATTGCGGGCACCCTTGCCCATGTTGCCGCCCATCTCCATAGAGTAGGCCATGGAGGCGAAGACTACGGCGATGAGCAGCGAGGTGTAATCACCAAGATTGTCGGAGAAACCGATCCAGCCCAAGACATTAGGGCCTAAGAGCAGGCCGAGTAGACCTGCCGTGATGGGGGCAGGCAAGAGCAAATCCTGAAACACGAACTTGATCTGGTGGCGCAGAACGTTGCCGATAACCATGAGCAAAGAAATCCAGCCCACGTCTGTCATGATTGTGAACGCAGAGAATTCTTCCATGCGAAAACTTCCTTCCATGCCGCCCATGGCGGCGTCCTTGAGACGAGACTCACCCTCTTTCGGGAAATGATCCGTTGATTACACTACAACTCCCTTCCCGCTTTTCCACCCCTGGCATATAACCCTAGGGTGATGTAGCTCTACCCCCAGGGGCTAGGATGGGCGGGCATGAGGGAACTGGGTGAGCACCTACGCAACCACGCGGAAGACTATCGCGATGCAGTACACAGGCACTTTTTCGCCAACGTCGTCGAATCCCGCCAAGTCTTTGCCCTATCGATGAAGGACACGCACCCCTCCATGGCCCCGGCGCTGGCGTGGGTGCTGGAGAATGTGGAGGGCGATGAGGTACAGGGGGACGTCGCTCAGCGCCTGGCACGCATGGGCCGTGATCATCGCCGCCACGGTTTCCCGCCTGAGGTCTATCCGAAATTCGAGGCATCGCTTGTTCACGGGCTGGGGGTTCTGGGGCTCACCCCGTACCAGCACGACGTCGCCACGCGCACCATTTCCCAGGTGTGCTCCATCATGCGCACCGCCGCACAGGAGGCGGACTCGGATGGTGTTCCCCCTGCCCACAGCGCCCAGGTGGCGGCTGTTGACAAGCCGAACCGGCGCACCGCGGTGGTCCGGTTGGAATCGGGCGTGGCGCTGGATTACCGCGCAGGGCAGCACGTTCCGGTGACGTCTCAGCTCACGCCCGGCACCTGGCGTCCGCTGACCCCGGCGGCACCCCCGGAGGACTCAGGACAGCTGACATTCCACCTCGCGCTGGCCGGTGAGGCCTCCTCCATGCTGGCCAAGGCGCAGCCGGGTGATTGGTGGACGCTGGGCGCGCCCGCCGGTGAGCCGCCGCGACTGGATGACACGACGACATTGATTTCCTTCGGTACCGGCTGGGCGGGCGCGCGGGCGCTGCTTCTCGACGGCCTAGCGAACGGCCTTCCCTCCGGCCTCCAGGTCTATGCCGTAGCACCTTCGCCAGGTGAGCACTATGACACAGAATTTCAGGCTAACCTGCAGGCCTTGGTTCCGAAGCTGAAGCTGCGCCACATCGTCCGGGATGGCCAGGACCCTTGGCTGCTCGGCGCGCAGCCAGCTGCCGCAGGCTTCGATCCCGTAGCGGCCAAGGAGCCGATGGCCCCGGTGCTCGCTGAGGGAACCGACCGCCGCTTCGTGCTCATTGGTCCCGCCGACCGCGTCGAGCTAGCGCGCGCGGCCTTGCTCACGGGTGGCGTCGCGGAGGAGGCTATCACCACTGATAGCTGGCAGCGTGGCCACGAGTGGGCGGCCTCCGCTGCGGAGCTCGACGGATGGGGCGATGACTGGGAGGCCTGGGCGGCGTGGAAGAAATCCCAATGGGCCTAAGCGCTTAAGCGTCCAAGACGGGGAGGGACTGGCGGACCTTTGCCACGGTGTCTGGGTCCACCTCGCCATAGAGGATTTCTTGCTCATAGCCGGCTTCAGCAAGACGCGTGCCATCTGGCGCCACGAGAACAGAGTGCCCGATACCAGTCGGCCCGGAGGCCTGCCCAGCCTTGGCCTCGCCGCCGGGGCGCGCCTGGCCAGCCGCCAGGATGTACGTCGTGGAATCGAGAGCCCGCGCTGCGCTGAGCAGGCGCCACTGTTCCAGCTTGCCCGGGCCATCCGCCCAGCTGGTGGGCACGACGATGAGCTGGGCGCCCCGGCGGGCGAGTTCCTTGAACTGCTCGGGGAAGCGGATGTCATAACAGGTGGCCACGCCCACGGTGAGGTCCCCGGCCTCGAAGGTAACGAGTGATTCACCCGGCCGAACGGTATCGGATTCCTTGTACTTGAAGGCATCGTAGGTGTGGATTTTCTCGTAGCCGCTGAGGACTCCGGGCCCCGCGATCAGCGCGACGTTGGCCACGCGGTTGATGGTTTTCTCACCGCGCTCGACGGTGTCCGCCGGGGCGAACATTCCCAGGACCACGTACACGCCGAGTTCTTCCGCTAGGGCGCGCACCGCGGTGGCGGTGGGTCCATCGAGCCCCTCCGCGTTCGTATCGAGGCGCCCGGAGTCGAAGCTTTGGGTGGTAGCTTCCGGCAGGACGATGAGCTGCGCGCCGCTATCCGCGGCTTCCCGGATCTTGTCGAGTGCTACGGCGAGGTTCTTCTCAACGTCCCCGGTGCTGGTCAATTGAACTGCTGCTACCTTCATGCGGCCCACGGTAGACGAGCCCGGACTAGTTATCCACAGATTTCGCGGATTCGGCACTACCCTCCTTTACGGCGGGTGGGCTGCTGACGCAGTCTCGATGCTATGAACCATCTCGCTATTGACCGCGGTGCCCGCCAGCAGATCCGCTCCCTCTTCGACCATTCCTCCCCCACCGCGTTGCCCTCCGTGCGGAAGCCTCCCCGGACCGCACGTGCCTTGGAGATCCTCGGCGCGCGGTGGGAGGAGTCACGAAGGCTCAGCGAGAGTGCGCGGCGAGCACAATTGGAGGAGCTTGACCGCTTCGTGGGTGCAGCCCAGGGTGTCGATGCGGAGCTTTCCTCTTTCTTGGGAGACACCCAATGAGCGCAGCAGCGGCATTGCGCGCGGAGGCTTACCGTTTGGAGGACTATGCCGCTGAGCTTGCCCGATATATCGATGCGTCACACCATCATTGGGTAGCGCTAGCGATTTCTGGGGCGGCCGCGGACGCAGCGCGCGGTACCCTCCACAGCGCCACCGATGCCCTGCTGGGTCCGGCGCAGCAGATGCGCGTGGCGGCACGCATCGTGAGCCTTTATGGGCCGTTGATGGAGCGAGTCGAGCATCTGCGCGTTCGAGCCCTTCGGCTCGCTGCGGTTCCCGCTCTTGCGGAGCCCGCCAGCGCGGTGCTGGGGCACCTCGACACGCTGGCCGATGCCCTCGACTGGGCCTGCGCCCGCCAGCTGAGCGCCTTGTGCACCCCGGAGCTGGGTGAGCCGCCGACCCGCCTGGAGGATTTCAGCGAGCTATCCCTGGCGGAATTGCATGAGGTCCAGCTGACCATGGCCAGCGAGGAGGTCCGCTCCCTGGTTGCAACTAATCCGGACCTCACCGTGCTGGAGGCCAGCCCCGGGCGACTGGTGGTGCTCGTCGACCCAGAGAATATCGGCACGCACGCGGCCCAAGTCAGCACGTTTGTGGGCGGGGTCGGCTCCTCCGAGCCTGGTAGCTGGCCCACCGCAGTGGAGCGCGCCCGCGCCATCGCCCACGCCACGCACGGGCCTGCCGTGGCGTGGATTGGCTATGCAGCCCCCTCCTCGCTGTCCCGCGCGGCACACGAGGAGCCGGCGCGCCGCGGCGCTGCCGAACTCATCCGCTTCCAGCGCGCCCTGCGGCAACGCTTCCCTGGTGCCCAGCACATGTTAATCGGCTACTCCTATGGTTCCGTGGTGGCGGGCAAGGCTGCGCAGCACGACTATGTTGCGGATGACGTCGTACTCGTCGGCAGCCCAGGTGCCTCCGTGGCTAACGCCGCACACTTGCATGGCCGGGTCTGGAGCGCACGCAACGCCGAGGATCCGATCGCCGCCACCACCGGACCGCGCGGCGGCATTCACGGCCCGGATCCTTCCTCCCCTGCCTTCGGCGCCAGCGCGGTGCCGGGCGCAAGTGGGCTGCCGGGCGATCATGGCTCCTATTGGAAAGACCCCGCATTCCTGCGGGGTCTGGGTGTCATCGCCCAACGCTACTAGTAGGCAGCCAATTGGAATTGCTGCCTTTTAGAAGAGGCCGGCATGCTCCTCAGAGTAGGACACCAGCATATTCTTCGTCTCCTGGTAGTGGGACAGCATCATGAGGTGGTTCTCGCGTCCGATGCCTGATTCCTTGTAGCCGCCGAAAGCGCTGTGGGCGGGGTACACGTGGTAGTGATTAACCCACACGCGGCCGGCCTGAATTTCGCGCCCGGCGCGGTAGCAAGTGTTCTGGTGGCGCGACCACACACCGGCGCCGAGGCCAAAGTTGGTGTCGTTGGCAATCTGAATGGCTTCCTCGAAGTCCTTGAACGTAGCCACGGAAAGCACCGGACCGAAGATTTCCTCGCGGAAGATGCGCATGTCATTGGTTCCACGGAAGACGGTCGGCTCGATGTAGTAGCCGTTCTCCAAGCCCTCTACCTTGTTCACGTGGCCACCGATGAGGGTTTCCGCGCCTTCCTTCGGGCCGATCTCGAGGTATTCGGTGATCTTGTCCATCTGCTCCTGGGAGGCCTGCGCGCCCATCATCGTTTCGGTGTCGAGCGGGTGGCCGATCTTGATTTTCTTCACGCGCTCCACGGCCTTCTCCAAGAACTTGTCCGCAATGTCCTCGTGGATCAGCGCACGCGATGGGCAGGTGCAGACCTCGCCCTGGTTGAGAGCGAACATGACGAAGCCCTCGACGCACTTCTCCAGGTAAGCATCATCCTTGTCCATGATGTCCGCGAAGAAGATGGACGGTGACTTGCCGCCGAGCTCCAGGGTGACCGGGATGACCTTGTCCGCAGCGGCCTTGTTAATGATCTTGCCCACCGGGGTGGAGCCGGTGAAGGCAATCTTGGCGATGCGATCCGAGGTGGACAACGCCACGCCCGCTTCCTCACCGACACCATTGACGATGTTGAGCACGCCCTTCGGCAGGAGGTCCTCAATGATCTCAATGAGCAGCAGGATGGAGGCCGGGGTCTGCTCGGCGGGCTTCATCACGATGGTGTTGCCCGCAGCCAGCGCCGGGGCGATCTTCCACGCCGCCATGAGCAGCGGGAAGTTCCACGGGATGATCTGTCCCACAACACCCAGCGGCTCGTGGAAGTGGTAGGCCACGGTGTCCTGGTCAATCTGGGACAGGCGGCCCTCCTGCGCACGGATGGCGCCGGCAAAGTAGCGGAAGTGGTCGACCGCCAGCGGGATGTCGGCGGCGAGGGTCTCGCGAACGGCCTTGCCGTTCTCCCAGGTCTCCGCGACGGCGATCTTCTCCAGGTTCTCCTCAATGCGGTCTGCAATACGGTGCAGCAGAAGCGCGCGCTCTGCCGGAGTGGTCTTGCCGAAGGTCTCGAAAGCCTTTTCCGCGGCGTCAATGGCCAGGTTGATATCCGCCTCCTTGCCGCGGGCAACCTGGCAGAAGACCTCACCGGTAACCGGAGTGATGTTGTCCATGTATTCGCCGTCGACCGGCGGTACCCACTCGCCGCCGATGTAGTTGTCGTAGCGCTCGCGGTAGTTGACGATGGCGTCTGCGGTTCCGGGGTTAGCGTACAAAGTCATGGTCATCGCACCTTTCTCGTTGTCTTAAGGGTTTCCGTTGGGCCTTCACCTGAGGTTCTCGGCCACATTCACCAAGGGATGTGACAGGTCACACAACGTTGGGTGCGAGTGTAGCGCTACTTTCCAACAAACTCACGTTTTCTACAAGGAAAGCTTTTTCTTCTGGATGGTTACCTTTAGAGAAAGTGCCCGCGTTGCCAAAGATCGTGCCCACAATTGCTCTGGACCTTGGATCTTTGGCAACTCGGGCACTTGTTAAGTGGAGAGTACGGAGCCTCAGTCCGACTTGCTCAAAACGAAAAGAACCCCCTCCGCGAAGGAGGGGGACGTGCCTAGCTGTCGCGGCGGCGGTTGCGCCGCGGCGTCCACATCACCACGGAGGTAGAACGAGGAACGTGGACCAGCTCGCCGCGCGAAGGTCGCGCCTGGCTGCGCAGGCGGTCGACCTCCGCCTGCAGCTCATCGCGCTCGGCCGCGAGGCGGTCGCGCTCCGCGGTCAGCTCGATGATGGATTTGATGCCGGCCAGATTCACGCCATCATCTTGCGAGAGCGTCTGAATCTTGCGCAAGAGCTCGATGTCGCTCTCGGAATAGCGGCGCCCACCCCCGGAGGTGCGGGCTGGGGAGACCAGCCCCATCCGGTCATAGGTGCGCAATGTTTGAGCGTGCATGCCGGATAGTTCCGCGGCAACAGAGATGACGTACATCGCCTTGGGCTGAGCCGCATCGGTTCGATTTGTGTCGTCCTTGCTCATCTCACACCTCCTTCTAGCGCGTCACCGTGTTGCCGGCCCAGCCAGCACGCGGATCGAAGCCGGAGTCCTTCTCCGCCTGTGCGTAGCTGCGCAGCGCCGAGGAGGCCGCGGCATCCAGCGTGGAGGGCACGGTGACCTGCACGGTCACCATGAGATCGCCGGCCTTGCCGCCACGTTTGGCCACACCGCGGCCCTTGACGCGCAGCGTGCGCCCGTCGGGCGTTCCCGCCGGTACCTTGACGCGCACGGGCGAATCGAGGGTCGGCACCGTAATGGTGTCACCCAAGGCCAGCTCCGCAAAGGAGACGGGGACGGTGACGTGCAGGTCATCGCCTTCCCGAGTGAAGACCTTGTCGGGCTTCACCGTAACCGCCACGAAGAGATCACCGGACGGGGTGCCGTTCGGCCCCGCTTCGCCCTGGCCAGCCAGGCGCACCTTTTGCCCATCGATGACCCCGGCGGGGATACGTACCGTAATCGAGCGGGTGCGGTGTACCGTTCCGGTGCCAGAGCAATCCGCGCACGGATCCTCCGCGCGCTGGCCAGTGCCCCCACAGTCGGTACACGGCGCCGAGAAACCGAAGGAGCCGCGCTGTTCCGAGGTGAACCCGGTGCCATCACACGTCGAGCACGTCGACAGCTTGCCGGTCTTCGATCCGGAACCGTGGCACGTGGTACAAGGGGCTTCGCCGCTCAACTGCAGCGGGATGGTGGTCCCCTTGGCCGCCTCGCGGAAGTCGAGGGTTATGTGCGTTTCGACGTCGGCCCCCCGCGACGGCCGAGCTGTGTGGCCAGCACCACCGCCGCGGTTGAAAACGCCACCGAAGATATCCCCCAGACCGCCGCCTTGAGACGCTCCTCGAGCGGATCCTCCGAAGATGTCCGAGAGGTCGAAGTCTTGCGCACCCGGTCCACCCATGTGCGTGGATCGAAACCCGCCGGGAAACCCGGCGCCTCCTCTCCGTCCAAAGCCGCCGCCGCGCATCATGGCCTTGAACTCGTCATAGTCCTTGCGGGTAGCTTTATCAGACAGCACATCATAGGCTTCGGCCACCTGCTTGAATTTCTCCGCCGCCGCGGGGTTATCCGGGTTGGCGTCGGGGTGATTCTGGCGGGCCAGCTTGCGGTAGGCGTGCTTAATTTCTTCAGCGGTAGCGGATGAGGAGACCCCCAGATCCGCGTAATAATCCTTGTCTGCCCATTCTGGCTTAGCGTTCACTGGGCATCTCCTCCTTTCAGGAGAATCGTTAATCGGTTGGGTTTAAAGATTTTTTGCTAAGTAAAAATGCTAACTAAGTAGTGAAAAGAACAGTGGCGCCAAGGAATACTCAAACCCTGACGCCACCTATGATGCCTATCCTGCGTTATCCGGGCTGTCCGGACCGTCAGCGGCATCGGCTGACTCGGCGGGGTCGGCGATAATCACCATGGCGGTGCGCACAACGCGCTCGCCCACCGTGTAGCCGCGGCGCAGAACCGTGCCGATGACCTGCTCGTCACCGGTGGACAGGTCCTGAACCGCCTCGTGCACCTCGGGGTCGAAGGCATCGCCCTCGGCGCCGAACGGGGTCAGCTGGTTGTTGGTCAGCACGCCCGTGAGCTTGTCCGCGATGGCCTTGAGCGGGCCCTCGTTGAGGTCACCGTGCTGGCGTGCGAGCTCCAGGTCATCAAGGATAGGCAGGAAGTCTGCCAGGACCTTGGCCTTGGTGGTCTCGATCACGGCCTGGCGGTCGCGCTCAGTGCGGCGGCGGTAGTTGGTGTACTCCGCGTTGAGGCGCTGCAGGTCCTCGGTGCGCTCAGCCAGCTGAGCCTCCAGGGAATTCTCTGCGACGGTGTCCTCACCAGCGGCCGCTTCTTCGGTGATGTCGCGGGCGGCATCCTCAACCGCGGCCTCTGCCTCAGCGGTGCCCGCGGTGGCAGCATCGGCCTGCGCCTCAGCGGCCTCGTCGGTGGCACCGTCGGCAGAAGCAGCCTCGGCGGCGGCAGCCTCCGCAGCCTCAGCGGAGGTTGCCTCAGGGTCGGTGTTGGCCGGGTTGCCCGGGTCCTGAGGGGAGGTCATGGTTTACTTCTCCTTGTTCTCGTCGTCCTCGTCGACAACCTCGGCGTCGACGACGTTCGGGTCACCAGCGGTCTCACCAGCAGCGGCGCCCTCGGCACCTGCCTCAGCAGCCTGTGCCTCGTACAGGACCTTGCCCAGCTCCTGGGACTCGGTGCCGAGCTTCTCGACGGCCGACTTAATCGCCTCAATGTCATCACCCTTGAGGGCTTCGTCGACGGCGTCGGCAGCCTCGGTCACGCGGGTCTTGAGGTCCTCCGGCAGCTTGTCGGCGTTCTCATCCATGAACTTGCGGGTCTGGTAGGAGGTGGATTCCGCCTGGTTGCGGGTCTCCTGCTCCTCGCGGCGCTTCTTGTCCTCCTCGGCGTGAGCCTCGGCATCCTTGACCATGCGGTCGATCTCCTCCTGGGACAGGCCGGAACCATCCTGAATCTTGATGGTGTTCTCCTTGCCGGTGGCCTTGTCCTTAGCAGAGACGGAGACGATGCCGTTGGCGTCGATGTCGAAGGTGACCTCAATCTGCGGTACGCCGCGCGGTGCCGGGGCGATGCCGCCGAGCTCGAAGGAGCCGAGCAGCTTGTTGGCGGAAGCCATCTCGCGCTCGCCCTGGTAGACCTGAATCTGCACGGAAGGCTGGTTGTCATCAGCCGTGGTGAAGGTCTCGGACTTCTTGGTCGGGATGGTGGTGTTGCGCTCGATGAGCTTGGTCATCACGCCACCCTTGGTCTCGATGCCGAGGGAGAGCGGGGTGACGTCGAGAAGCAGCACGTCCTTGACCTCACCGCGCAGCACGCCTGCCTGGAGAGCAGCGCCGACTGCCACGACCTCGTCCGGGTTAACGCCCTTGTTCGGATCCTTGCCGGTCATTTCCTTCACCAGGTCGGACACAGCCGGCATACGGGTGGAGCCACCGACGAGAACCACGTGGTCAACCTGGGACAGGGACAGGCCAGCATCCTTGATGACCTGGTTGAACGGCTCCTTGGTGCGGTCCAGCAGGTCCTGGGTGATCTTCTGGAACTCGGTGCGGGACAGGGTCTCATCCAGGAAGAGCGGGTTCTTCTCCGCGTCCACCGTGATGTACGGCAGGTTGATGTTGGCGGACTGGGAGGAGGACAGCTCAATCTTGGCCTTCTCCGCAGCCTCACGCAGGCGCTGGACGGCGCGCTTATCCTTGGTCAGGTCAACGCCCTGGGAAGCCTTGAACTTATCCACGAGCCAGTCGACGATGCGCTGGTCCCAGTCGTCACCACCGAGCTGGTTGTCACCAGCGGTAGCCATAACCTCAACCACGCCGTCACCGATCTCCAGCAGGGAGACGTCGAAGGTACCGCCACCAAGGTCGAAGACCAGGATGGTCTGCTCCTGCTCGCCCTTCTCCAGGCCGTAGGCCAGTGCAGCGGCGGTCGGCTCGTTAACAATGCGCAGGACGTTGAGGCCTGCAATCTGACCGGCCTCCTTGGTGGCCTGGCGCTGGGAGTCCTCGAAGTAAGCCGGGACGGTAATAACGGCGTCGGTAACGTCCTCACCCAGGTAAGCCTCGGCGTCGCGCTTCAGCTTCATGAGCGTGCGGGCCGAAATCTCCTGCGGGGTGTACTTCTTGTCATCGATGTCGATGGTCCAGTCAGTGCCGATGTGGCGCTTGACGGAGCGGATGGTGCGGTCAACGTTGGTGACCGCCTGGTTCTTCGCGGACTGGCCGACGAGGATTTCGCCGTTCTTAGCGAAAGCCACGACGGACGGGGTGGTGCGGGAACCCTCCGAGTTAGCGATAACGGTGGCCTCGCCACCTTCCAGTACGGATACGACCGAGTTGGTGGTACCGAGGTCAATTCCTACTGCGCGTCCCATAATCTTTTCTCCTTGCTTGTTGGGGTTTGTTCTTAAGTTGATAGTGCGCGACTCAACTTCCGCCGCGTTCAGGGTTGAACTCTAACAGAAGCGGCACCCATTGTCATCCAAACCTGAGCGCCGGTCACTCAACCTACACAACGCGGGCAAACCCAAAGTTGTTCCCGATCCACTCAACTTTTTTTAATTACCGCCCACACGCTGGGAAAACAAAACCGGTTTGGCGGAAACTCACCCCACAGGGACGATTGCTGGCTCACCGTCCACATCTACAACGCGGACTGTCAGCCCATAGAGTTCCTCAATAAGGGCAGGGGTAATGACGTCGCGCGGCACGCCCGCGTCCCACACCTTTCCATCTTTCATCGCCACGACGCGATCCGCATAGCGCAATACATGCGCCAAGTCATGAATGACCGCAATGAGGGTTTTGTTTCCTGCCAGCTGTCGCATCAGCCGCATGAAGGAATGCTGGTATCCGATGTCAAGAGCGCTCGTTGGCTCATCCAAGAAGAGCACAGGCGTTTCCTGGGCGAGGGCCATAGCCAGCCAAGCACGCTGACGCTGACCACCAGACAACGCCGCTACCTCGGCCGTCTCCAGTTCTTCAAGGCCTACCTTTGCTAGCGCGCGACTAACAGCACGCTCGTCCTCCTGACTCCTCCACCCCATAAATCCTTGGTGGGCGAAGCGCCCGCGCGCGACCAGTTCCCTGACATTGATCCCTTCGGGAGCTATGGATTGCTGCGACATCACGGCGACGCGCCGAGCGTAGCTTCGCCGAGAGAATGCGGCTGCATCTTGTTCGCCAATGCGCACCGCGCCCGCGTTCGGTGTTTCCAACCGCGCCAACACCTTGACCAAAGTGGATTTTCCACAACCATTGGGACCGATAATGGCAGTGAATTTCCCGGCCGGAAAAGACACATCCACCGAGTCGAGAATTAGCGGGGCAGTCCTCCCGTAGGACATGCTCACCCCCTCAGCCCGCACGCTCGGCGCACCGTCACATACTTTTTGCTGGTTCACTTTACTGACCTTTCATTCCGGCAGCTCGGGATTGCCACAGCAGCAGACCCGCCAGATAGATGCCACCGGCGCACACCGTAATAAGACCGGCAGGCAGAGTAATTGGGAAAAACAGTCGCTGCCCTGCTAAGTCGGCAGCGAGCAAGAAAAGAGCACCGAGGACTCCAGAGAGCAACACCGGTGTCCTGTCTGGACGCGAGAGCAACCGAGCCATATGCGGGGCCGCGAGGGCGATAAATGAGATTGGACCCGCTATCGCCGTCGATACAGCGACAAGAACTGTGCCAACCAGAACCATCACCACACGTGCACGACTCACGTTCAACCCCAACGCACTCGCCGCGCTATCCCCCAGGGCAAGCGCGTCGCACCAGCCACGCAGCAGCAACCCAGCGACGCACGCCGCGCCTCCCAGCACCCCCAATGGAATAACTCGTGCCCAGGACACAGCATTCAATGTTCCAGCAGCCCAAGTCGCCGCGCCTAAGGATTGCTCCAACTCACCGCTAAGAATCAACCACTTGTTTATTGCTGAAAGAAAGAACGTCACTCCAATCCCCACCACAATCAGTCTTGCTCCCGTAAGCCTTCCTGCAAATGAAAGCCCCATGATGAGTAACGCAGTGAGAGCCCCACCCACCAATGCGCCTAGCGCAATGTTGAACGCGGAGCTAAAGCCCGCCAAGGAAACCGCGATGACACCGGTATAGGCACCGGTATTAAACCCGATGATGTCGGGCGACCCCAGAGGATTGTGAGTAAGGATCTGAAAGATGGCGCCCGCTATGCCCAAACACATTCCTACGACAATCGCAGCAACCACCCGCGGAGCACGCCATTGCCACACGACGGTGGCCGCAAAGTCAGTGCTATTGGGATTCGTAGCCACGGACCACAACGCTGCGCTTTCTTGCCCGGCACCAGGCGAGAAGAGCGAATAGGCAGCAATAGCCAGCGCGACGATCACAATGCCCGTAAAGGACAAAACACTTCTCACGCTCACAATCACAGCCTCCTTCCAGCGCGATGGGACAGCGCAATCAATACTGGGGCACCAATGAGCGACACCGTGACGCCAGCCGGCAACTCAGCAGCAGTGAGGTAGCGCCCCACAATATCGGCTCCCAACAAAAACAAAGGCCCCACCACGGCAGCGGCGACAAGCTGTGCCCGTTCTTCATATATCCCGCACAGCCTGACAACATGCGGGATGACTAATCCGACAAATACAATCACCCCCGCCGCTGCGGTAGCGGTAGCAGCCAACACTGTTACCGCCGCGACAAGTCCCAAACGAGTCAGTTTGAGGTTGATACCGAGACCCGCCGCAACGTCATCCCCCAGAGCAAGGGGCGGCAAATGGCGCGCAAAGGCAATCAGCAGCACCACACCAACTGCTAACCCGCCGGCTGTAATCGCCACCGGTGTCCACGAGGCCACGTCAACAGAGCCCGTCACCCACGCGCGGATACGTGCAAAAGAGTGCGGATCTACCAGGATGAGAGCGGAGGAAAGCCCTTCACATACCGCCCCGATGGCTACACCTGCAAGAATCAGTCTCAGCGGATCAACATCGCCAGCTCTGCCACGCCCTACCGCGGTGACCAGCAGCATGGTCACTGCCGCACCGATGATGGCTGCGAGCGAAAAAGCAAAAGGTGATTGCCACCCCCACCAGCCCAGAGCAATGGCCGCGGCCAAGCTGGCGCCTACGTTAATCCCGAAAACTCCGGTATCTGCCAAAGGGTTGCGCGTCATAATCTGCAGAACTGCACCAGCGAGAGCCAAAGCACAGCCCGCACAAACGGCCACGAGAGTACGGGGAAGCCGCCTCTCCCACACGATCGAGGAAGCTATACCAGGCTGACCTCGAAGGGCGGCCAACACGTCACTGAAAGGAATGCTGCGCGCCCCCAACGCCAGCGACAGCCCCACGCCGATACAGAGAATGGCAAGGCCAGCAACTACTACCCGACCAAGACGCCGAGTATTTCCCTTTCCGGTGTGCACCCCCTGCTCAATCACCAACACCACCCAAACACCTTCATACGCTCACGTTTCCTTAGCTTGACCTAATTTAGGTTAGGCTACCTTTTATGACTACTCGAAAGAAAATCGCGTCTCACATCCCACTCCTCCGCCTTACCGCTGTTGGCCTTACCGCAGCGCTAGCTCTCACCGGTTGCGCCAGCCTCGAAAACGCCGATTCAAACACCGGCGGGTCCAGCTCATCCTCTCCAGCAGAGAAGGAAACAGGAAAATCCAACTCCGCCGCAGGAAATGACTCCGTGGCAACTGGTGGCGAGGGCTTTGCTGGAGCCAGAGAGAAGACCCAATCCTTTGGCAGCGATGCAGCTCCCGGCCAGTTCCCCCGCACCGTCACACATGCCCGTGGTACGACCGAGCTCAAAGAGAAGCCTCAACGAGTAGTCGTTCTCGAAAGCGGCGAGCTCGACTCCGTCCTTGCCCTTGGCATGAAGCCAGTCGGCATGACCACGTCTAAGGGTCAGAACCCCGTCCCCGATTACATGGCCGACAAAGCAAGTGACATCGAAACGGTAGGCACGATCAACGAAGTCAATATGGAAAAGATCGCCTCACTACAACCGGACCTCATCATCGGCTCGCAGCTGCGCATGGATAAGTATTATGACCAATTCAGCTCCATCGCGCCTACCGTTTTCTCGATTCGCCCTGGGTACACTTGGAAAGAAAACTTCCACCTGATCGGTGAAGCCCTCGGCGAGGAAGAGCGCACCGAACAAGTCATGGCCGACTACGACAAGAAGATCGAAGAAGTAAAGAAGGTCATTAAGGACGGGCCAGCTAGCGAAGACACCACCGTCACCATTCTGCGCTTCATGCCGGGCAAAGTACGCCTCTACGGGCGCCTTTCACTCATTGGAACGGTGCTTGATGACGCCGGCCTCGCCCGCCCCGCCAACCAGGACATCGAAGAGCTCGCTGCAGAAATCTCACCGGAGAACATTGACCAAGCGGACGCCGACTACATCTTCTACTGCAGCTACGGAGATCCCTCCGCCACCGGCCAAGACACCGCCATTTCCACTGCGGCGTTCCAGCAGCTTCCAGCGGTTAAAGACGGCCATGCTATCGAGGTCAGCGACGATACGTGGGCACTCGGCCTAGGTCCAATGGGCGCACAGAAGATCGCGACAGATCTCACGGAGTATCTCAGTCACTAACACGGGGGTAGCAACCTCCCCTCAAAACAACACCTGTGGGATTGACTCACCCCAACATAAGGGGCTAGCTTTCATATAAGCGAGATGGGTTACATGTCTGCACCCACTGTGTGGCGGACCATGTTAAAGGCGCCTATTTTTCGCTGGCCCGGCCAAGCCACCGCTTGGCCGTTTCCCCACGCAAGAAGGGTGGTCACATATGAATGCTTACTTCATTAGACAGCGTCGTTCTTCCGACCGGCCTCCAGTTGTGCACGCCAACGTTAAGTAAGCCCTCTTATCACACAAACTGGACAGGCTAATCAGCGCCGCACAGAGCTTGAGCAACTGCTGGACTCGATAGTTTGTGTTCTTTCCGCATTCCATAAGGCTGTACCAGTGTGCCTTGAGACCCATAAAGGTTGTAATCCATGACTAACGATGCTCATACCCCCGTGCCCGAATCCACCGACATCGACGCCGCGCTGATCGACGCCGCCGCGGCCCAAGCCCACTCCTGGCTCGCCTCCACTGCCGACGAACAGGATCCGGCCACAGAACAGCTCGCTGACTTATTGCGCAACCCGGACGGAGTGGCCTTCACCATGGACTTCGTCGACCGCGTCATGCGCCCCGAAGATGACAAGGTAGCCGCCCACGCACTGAAGTCCGTCACCACCACCTACGATGCTTCCTTCCTCGGCCTCATCAACGGATCGCTGGTGGGCCTGGGTGGCTTCTTCGGCCCGATCCTGCCCAACCTGGTCATGCCGCTGGCCCGCATGCGCATGCGCCAGATGGTCGGCCACCTGGTCCTCGACGCTGAGAGCGATGCCCTGAACAAGACCCTGGACAAGGCCGCCGAGTCCGGCGAGCAACTCAACCTCAACCTCCTCGGCGAGGCCGTGCTGGGTGATGCGGAAGCGCGCTCCCGCGCTGAGCGCACCCTCAAGCTCATCAAGAACCCGCGCGTGACCTACGTGTCCGTCAAGGCTTCCTCCATGGTGGCCCAGCTCAACCCCTGGGATATCGAGGGTTCCTTGGTCCGCCTCAAGGAGCGCCTGCGCCCGCTGTACGAGGCCGCCGCGCGCCGCCCGGACAAGGTCTTCATCAACCTGGATATGGAGGAATACCACGACCTCCACCTCACCGTGCGCCTGTTCACCGAGCTGCTCAGCGAGCCGGAGTTCATCAACCTCGAGGCCGGCATCGTGCTGCAGGCCTACCTGCCGGATACCTTCGACGCTCTGACGCACCTCGCCGAGTTCGCTAAGCAGCGCGTGGCCGAGGGCGGCTCCCACATCAAGATTCGCATCGTCAAGGGCGCAAACCTTTCCATGGAGCACGTCCAGGGCGAGATCCACGGCTGGCCGGCAGCGCCCTATGCCACCAAGGATGAGGTGGACGCCAACTACTACCGCCTGCTCGACTACATCCTGCGCCCCGAGTTCGCCGATTGCGTGCGCATCGGCGTGGCCACCCACAACCTCTACACCGCGGCGTTTGCCTACAAGCTGGGCACCAAGCGCGGCGTGATGCGCATGATGGATTCCGAGATGCTCCAAGGCATGTCCCCGGCCCAGCAGACCGCGGTCCGCGAGGCCTTCGAGGGCCGCCAGATCCTCTACACCCCGGTGGTGCACATGGAGGACTTCGACGTCGCCGTCTCCTACCTGGTGCGCCGCTTGGAGGAGAACTCCGCTCCGCAGAACTTCCTCTACGCCCTCTTCGCCCCGGAGGAGCAGGCGCTGAAGGACCAGGAGGAGGTCTTCCGCGAGGCCGTCGCGCAGCGCTGGGATACCTTCGCCGGCCCGCGCCGCACCCAGAACCGTCTGGAGGAAGCCACGCACGCAGCCGGCCGCCAGGCTCCGCGCACCGGACGTTTTGCCAACGAACCGGATACCGACCCGGCCCTGGAGCCCAACCGCGAGTGGGCCATCCAGGCTCTGGGCACCGACCCCGGCGCGCATGGCGTGGAGCAGGTGACGGACACCAACGACGTCGACAAGCACGTGGCCCGCGCCGCCGAGCTCGGCGCCGAGTGGGGCTCCCGTCCTGCCGAGGACCGCGCCCGCGCGCTCGAGGCCGTGGCCGATGAGCTGGCCAACCGCCGCGGCGAGTTCATCTCCGTGGCCGCCTACGAGGCCAATAAGACGGTGACCCAGACCGACCCGGAAATCTCCGAGGCCATCGACTTCTGCACCTACTACGCGCAGTCCGCGCGCCTGCTGGAGAACTACGCCGCCGAGTTCACGCCCTACCGCGTGACCGTGGTGACCCCGCCGTGGAACTTCCCGGTGGCCATCCCCACCGGCGGCATCGCGGCCGCTCTGGCCGCGGGTTCCGCCGTCATCATCAAGCCTGCGCCGCAGGTCGTGCACTGTGCGAAGCTTGTCGTGGACGCCTTCCGCGCCGGCCTCGAGGCACAGGGCCTCGACCCGGATCTGGTCCAGCTCGTCTTCACCGACGAGGGCGACGCCGGCCGCGCTCTGGTCTCCCACGCCGACGTCGACGCCGTCATCCTCACGGGCGCTTCCGATACCGGCAAGCTCTTCCGCTCCTGGAAGCCGGAGCTCAACATCATGGCGGAGACCTCCGGCAAGAACGCGCTCATCATCACTCCGTCCGCGGACCCGGACCTGGCCATTCAGGACCTCTACCTCTCTGCCTTCGGCCACTCTGGTCAGAAGTGCTCGGCCTCCTCCCTGGTTATCTTTGTCGGCGCGGCCGGCGAGTCGCAACGCCTGCGCTCCCAGCTTGTCGACGCCGTCAAGACCCTCATCCCCGGCCCCGGCTACGACATCACGACGACGATGAATGGCCTGGCCGAAGCCCCGGGTGAGAAGCTGCTGCGCGGCCTGACCCAGCTGGAGCCGGGTGAAAAGTGGCTGGTGAAGCCGAAGAAGCTCAACGAGGAAGGCACCCTGTGGTCGCCGGGTATTCGCGATAACGTGCGCCCGGGTTCCTGGTTCCACGTCAACGAGTGCTTCGGCCCGGTGCTTGGCATCATGCACGCGGAGACCCTGGAGGAGGCCATCGAGTGGCAGAACTCCACCGGCTATGGCCTCACCGGCGGCATCCACACGCTGGATAACGATGAGATCGATTACTGGCTCGAGCGCGTCGAGGTGGGCAACGCCTACGTCAACCGCGGTATTACCGGCGCGATTGTGCAACGCCAGTCCTTCGGCGGCTGGAAGCAGTCCGTCATGGGCCCGGGTGCCAAGGCCGGCGGCCCGAACTATGTCGCACAGTTCGGCACCTGGTCCGAGGGCCCGCTGCGCCCCTTCGACGTGGATATTTCGCAGCCGGTGGCGGCCCAGCTGCGTGCCTTCGGTGACCTCGATCTCTCGGAGGAGGACACCGCCTGGCTGTGGCGCGCAGCAGAGCTCGACGAGCTGGCCTGGCAGCAGGAGTTCGGCCGCAAGCACGACCGCTCCGGCCTGGTCTGCGAGGCCAACGTCTTCCGCTACCGCCCGGTGCTGACCCCGCTGCAGGTGCGCATTGCCTCCGACGCCGCGCTTCGCGACGTCTCCCGCCTCGCCCTCGCCGCCACCCGCACCGACTCCCCGGTGCGCTTCAGCGCCGCCCCGGAGAAGGCTGCGGAGCTGCGTGGACTGGGCTTTAAGGTCGACGCCGTGGAGGCAGAAACCTTTGCCCGCGAGGTCGCTCGCCTGGAATCGGGCCGCGTGCGCGTCGTTGGCTCCGTGGAGCCGGGCCTCTTTGAGGCGGCGGTGGAATCCAACTCCGTGGTCTTGGATCAGCCCGTGTTGGCCGATGGCCGCCGCGAGCTTCTGCCCTTCCTCCTTGAGCAGGCAGTCTCGGTGACGATGCACCGCTTCGGCATCATTCGCCAGGTAAGCAGCATCCGCGCATAGCTCGTTTCCTGCGCTCATATGAGAAGATAGAGCGCATGAGTCAAAACACCGGTGATGCCACCGCTTCGGACGCCCAGCACACTGAGGCCTCCGACGCGGTGGCGAAGCCCATCAATGAAGAAGCCACCCTCCACCCCTCAGAGACCGACGACAAGTCCCGTGTCCTCGGCCGCGATGCCATTTCTCTGGCGAAGATCTGCCTGATCTTCATCATCGTGGTCGCAGGCGTCGGCCTGGCCGGCTACCTGCTGAAGTTCATCTGGGTAGGCCTGCTGCCGGTCATCTTGGCCATTTTGGTGTGCACGGTGCTCTTCCCCGTGACCAACTGGTTGCGTGCGCACAAATTCCCCCGCGCGCTGGCCGCCATCACCACGCTGCTGGGCTTTTTGGCCATCATCGGCGGTGTCTTCGCAGCGATGGCCCCGGTGGTCTCCTCTCAGGGTGCGTCCCTGGTCAGCCAAGCTGAGGGCGGCTTGAACAAGCTCGTCGATATGGCCAAGGACCTGCCCTTTGAGATTGATGCGGCGAAGGTGCAGGAAGTGCTCGATGACGCCATGACCTTCATCAAGGGCCAAGCTTCCAACATTGCCACCGGGGTGATTTCCGGCGTATCGATGGCCAGCTCCATCGCCATGGCGCTCGCCATCATGCTCTTCGTAGCCTTCTTCATCCTCAAGGACGGCGACAAGTTCCTGCCATGGCTGCGCACCTACTCCGGCTACTCCGCGGGCTGGCACGCCACTGAGCTGCTGACTCGCGTGTGGAATACATTGTCTGGCTTCATTCAGGCACAAGCAGCCGTCGCGGCTGTCGACGGCCTCCTCATCGGCCTCGGCCTCTGGGTCCTCCAGGTTCCGCTGGCTCTCGTCATCGGCGTGGTGACCTTCTTCGCCAGCTTCATCCCAGTCATCGGTGCGGTCACTGCGGGTGCTTTGGCCGTCATCATCGCGCTGGTTTCAGATGGCCTCACCAAGGCTCTCTTGGCACTCGCCCTCATCATCATTGTGCAGCAGGTGGAGGGCAACGTGCTCCAGCCAATGCTGCAGTCCAAGGCCATGGGCCTGCACGCAGCAATGGTGCTGCTCTCCGTGACCGTGGGTTCCGCCCTGGCGGGGATCATCGGCGCTTTCCTGGCCGTGCCGGTGGCTGCCACGATTGCCGTGGTCTTCCGCTACCACCAGGAGATGGCCAGCCTGCGCGCCGGCGAAATCGAAGCCAAGAACATCAAGATTTCCACGTCAGAGGGCCACGACACCGTCATGGAGCTCTACGAGAACCTGGAAGCCAGCAGCGCCCGCTAGCCACACAACCGGCTCATGGCTCTAGCCTCCCCGGCCGTGCAACTGCCCTAGCTGCCAAACTTCTGCCCCGCCACCCGCGGCGGGAGCAATGGTTTTGGCAACTAGGGCACTTTCCGTATGTGGGGTCTAATCCGCGGTTACCGTGCCGAAAGCGACGGCCAGCTCCTCCGCAGCGCGGTCGAGCACCGAGGCCCACGAGCCATAGGATTCCTCATTTGCGGTATCCGATACCTGCTTAAGCAACGTGCACGGCACACCGAACTTTCGGCACACCGCGGCGATGGCGTAGCCCTCCATATCGCACAGCGCGGAATCTTGGGCAAGGCGCGTGCGGGTAGGGGTGTCCGAGATGAAGGAATCGCCCGTCGCCAGAGTCTCAGTGGGCAGCTTTCCGGAGGTCTCTAACTCAATGACCTCGGGGAGGAGATAACGAGAGACGTCGCTGAGCACCTCCAAGTGGAAATCGTGCTTGCAAACGTGGGAGATCTCGAAGACGCCAGCAAGATCGTCGCGAAGCGCGCCCGCAGTACCAATGTTGATGACGCGCTCCGGCAGCTGCTGCGCTGAGGCCAAGACCGACGTCAGCTCGATGGCGGCGGGTACCGTGCCAATACCCGTGATAAGCAGCGGTGCTCCTTCCGGTACATGCGCGGCTTCAGCGTCCACGGCGGCGACGAACAAGGTACGACCAGAAAGATTCTCCATGCCTGCGAGACTACCTTCTGGCCCGAGGAATGCTCTCCACAACTCTGTTCTGAGCGTTGCGGCCACTTGTAGGGTCTGGAACCACACCGAGACCTCAGAAAGGAGAACACCATGTTCACCCCACGAGTATTCGCCGCAGCGGCACTGCTCTGCTTCCCCCTTATCGCGTGCAGCACCCCTGAAGAAGCCCAGGCCAGCCCCGTAGTCTGCGAGGCAGGAAACGCCCAGGCGGCTTTCAACGACAACATCGCGCAGGTTCCGCAGTGGAATGGCCACAACTGGGCACTGGTTGATTCCTCCCACTTCGATCCCTGCGCGAGCTTAAGCTGGCAGACCATTTCCATCGAGGGCGCAACGGCTTCCTCGCCGCACCACATCATGCTCTTCCACTACGGCCAGTACCTCGGTACCGCCACCGCTGAGCCCTATGGCTTCTTCCCCAGCGTGGAGCGGGTCAATGGCAACGAGATTTCCGTGACCTACCACTGGCCACAAGAAGGCGATGCCAATGCCGCACCGACGGGCGAGACACACGCTGGCTTCCGTTGGGACGAGGCCCAGCACAAAGTCATCATGAGCGGCGATGTTCCGCCGATGGGCTAGATAAGATAGAGCCAATCGTGCGCCGTAGATGAGGCGCACAATTTAAGGAAGGAACATCAATGCTTAGGTCCGCCTTCATCGGCGCTGCCCTTATTTGCCTCCCGCTGGCCGCCTGTTCCCAGGACAACGCGGCGCAGGATTCTGCGGACTCGCCGATGTTCAATTCCGTGCAGAGCAGCGCAACGGATAGCACTCCGGATAACGCAGAGGGCGCCGAGGGCCCCGCTGCATCGTCGCCGGCCGCGGGTGCCTCGCCGACGTTGCCTGCCGAGTCCCCTACAGACGATGCGGAATCCTGCCAGGATATCGACGCCCACGCGGCCTATGAATCAGGCATTGGCACGATTCCACCGTGGAATGACAACAACTGGACGCTGGTGGATTTCTCGCAGTTCGATCCCTGCGCGGAGCTGAGCTGGCAGACCATCAGCATCGAGCGCGGAACGTCCTCCTCGCCGTACCACATCATGCTCTTCCACAAGGGCGAGTACCTGGGCACCGCCACCGCCGAGCCCTATGGTTTCTTCCCTACCGTCGAGCAGGTCAGCGGCAACGAAATCGCCGTGACCTACCACTGGCCGCGCGAGGGCGAATCCAATGCGGGGCACACCGGCGAAACGCATGCCGGCTTCCGTTGGGACGACGGCCAGCAGAAGGTCATCATGTCTGGCGACGTCCCGCCGACAAGCTAGCGCGGCGGTTCGCCACCGTTAGCGCAGGCGCTGGCCCACAAACCCCGCGGCCAGTGTGTTGCCGCTCGACTGATCAATGAGCAGGAAATTGCCCACCGCGCCGCGGGCGGCGTAGTCCTCCATGGGAAGCTCCGCCTGCGTCTGGACGGTGATGAACGCGATGTCATTGAGTGCCGCGGATTCCGGGGCCTCAACATCGGCCACGCCATCCAAATCCAGCACCCGATCAACCGAGGCCACCCGGGCCTTGACCAGGGCGGCACCATAACGCAGCTTCACCATCTGGCCTGCGCGCAGCTCCTTGTCCGTGAGGACCACCGCGGTGGCGGCGAATTCGCGCACCTCCTCCGGGCGCTGTGTGCCGGCGATGAGGTCGCCGCGGGCCAAGTCGATTTCGTCGGCCAGCCGCAGCACCACGGAGTCGCCGGCGCGCGCCACCTCATCGGATCCAAGCGGGCCATCGGTGGTATCAATCGCGGTAACCGTCGACGTCCTCCCGCCCGGCAGGGTCACCTCATCCCCCACCGCCACGTGCCCGGCCTTCACGCGCCCGGCATAGCCACGGTAGTCAGTGGCGTGCTCACGGATGACGTATTGGATGGGGAAACGCAGGTCCAGGTCATCGGCGCGGCCGGTGACCACGGGGACGGTCTCCAGCGTGTCCAGGACCGTCGGGCCCTCATACCAGTCCATGTTGGTGGAGCGTTCCACCACGTTATCGCCCTTGAGCGCAGAAATCGGGATGACCACCGAATCCGTAATGCCCAGGCGCGCGGCGACCTCGTTGAACTCCGCCTCAATCGCGCGGAAGGTGGCCTCGTCGTAGTCCACCAGGTCGATCTTGTTCACACCCAGAATCACGTGGCGCACGCCCAAAAGCGCGGCAACGTTGAGGTGGCGGCGGGTTTGCTCGACGACGCCATTGCGGGCGTCGACAAGCAGCACCATCACCTGGGACGTGGACATGCCGGTTACCGTGTTGCGCGTGTACTGCACGTGGCCCGGGGTATCAGCGAGGATGAAAGTGCGCTTATCGGTGGCGAAGTAGCGGTAGGCCACGTCGATGGTGATGCCCTGCTCGCGCTCGGCGCGGAGGCCGTCGACAAGCAGTGAGAGGTCCATGCCGTCGAAGCCGCGGTCGGCAGAAGAACGCTCCATGGATTCCACCTGATCCGCGAGCACGGACTTGGTGTCATAAAGCAGGCGGCCCACGAAAGTGGACTTGCCGTCATCGACGGAACCGGCGGTGCACAGGCGCAGGGTATCGCGCTGTTTGAGCGCGCCGACATTCGGCGCAAGGGTAGTCGTCATCAGAAGTAGCCTTCCTTCTTGCGGTCCTCCATGGCGGACTCGGACAATTTGTCATCGGCGCGGGTGGCACCGCGCTCGGACAGGGTGGAAATGGAGATTTCCGCGAGCACCTCGTCGGGCGAGGCGGCGGTGGATTCCACGGCGCCGGTGCAGGACATATCGCCCACGGTGCGGTAGCGCACGGTGCGGGTCTCCAGCGGCTCATCCTCGCGCGGGCCGCCCCACTCGCCTGGGGTCAGCCACATGCCGTTGCGGTTAAATACCTCGCGCTGGTGCGAGTAGTAGATGGAGGGAAGCTGCAGGTTGCGCGCGCCGATGTACTCCCAAATATCGGACTCCGTCCAGTTGGAGATGGGGAATACGCGGACGTTTTCGCCGGCCATCTTGCCGCCGTTGTAGAGGTCCCACAGCTCCGGGCGCTGGCGGCGCGGGTCCCAGCCGCCGAAGGAATCGCGGATGGAGAAGATGCGTTCCTTGGCGCGGGCGCGTTCCTCATCGCGGCGCGCACCGCCCAGGACGGCGTCGTAGCCGCGCTCGGCGATGGTCTCCACCAGCGGCACGGACTGCAGCGGGTTGCGGGTGCCATCGGGGCGCTCCTGCAGGTCGCCGCGGTCGATCCAATCCTGGACGTGGGCGACGTGCAGGCGCGCGCCAGTCTCGGCGACGAGCTGATCGCGGAAGTCGATGACCTCGGGGAAGTTGTGGCCGGTATCGACGTGGATGAGCTCGAACGGAACGGTCGCCGGCGCGAAGGCTCGGCGGGCCAGCTCGAAGACCACGACGGAGTCTTTGCCGCCGGAAAAGAGCAGGCCTACCTTGTCGAATTGTCCGGCGACTTCGCGCAGGATGTGGAGGGATTCGTTCTCTAAGTCTTTAAGGTGTGGTGAAAGAGTCATTATTCGTGCAACCCGCATTCTGTCTTGCCGTCAGCGAAAACGCGCCCGGAGCGCGCATCCTCGCCCTCGCCTACCGGGAAAGTCAGCGGCGCGCAGCCGATGGAGCGGTAGCCCTGCAGGGTGAGGGGGTGGATGATGAGATCGTGTTCCTTGATGTAAGCGTCGGTGTCGTCGAGGTCCCAGGTAATAATCGGGGAAATCTTCAGCCGGCCCGTGCGGTCCAGGCTCAGCGCCGGGGCACTCGCGCGGTGCTCGGAATCAGCACGGCGCAGGCCGGTAACCCACCCGACGTACGGGTCCATGGCCATGTTGAGCGGCTCCACCTTGCGCATGCGGTTATATGCTGCAACGTCGCGCGCATACAGGCGCGGGCCATAAATCTTGTCCTGCTGCTCGGGGCTCAGCAGCGGGCGCACGGTCACCAGCGGCAGATCCGCATAGCGCTTGGCGACGTCCCCCGCTACCTCCAACGTCTCCGGAAAGTGCCAGCCGGTATCGATAAAGAGCAGGTCGGCGTCGAGGTGCGCTTGGTGCGCAAGCTCGGCCAGCACGGTGTTTTCCATGGACATCGTGACGGCGAGGCGGCCGGGTGCGTGCTCGGCGGCCCAGGCGGTAATCGTGTCGGCGGAGGCATCGTGGAGCTTATCGGCCCACTCCTCGACGAGTTCCTGGTTGCGCTGGGCCACGGCAGGTCCCAGCGGCGCGGTGTCGCGGGTGCCTTCGGGGCTAATGCTGGGGTCGCGGTAGTCGCCGCGGTCCAGCAGGTTGATCGGTTCGGTCATGACTCCTCACATTAAAGGGAGCTGGGCGTGTGTGCAGCCCCACAGAGGGGTGCGAGGGCTGTGAGCTTGGGTACTAGGAAGAATAAAAATTAGCCAGAATGAACCGAGCGGACTAGATTTACAGACTGGATAGTCTACTTCTAGCGAACTGAAGGGGTTCTCATGCAGCGTGTTGCCATCGTCGGGGACGGCCCCGCAGCACTCTCCACCGCCGAGCGGCTCATCAAAGCCGGGTTGTGCGTGGACCTCTACTGCGAGCGCCCCGCGCCGTTTGGTTTGCTGCGCCGTTTCGCGGGACTGTCCGGCGCGGAATCCGCCGCCTCGCCGTGCCCGAAGGGGACGACGCCGCGCCTGCGACTCATCGGCAACGTGCGCGTAGGCTCTGGCCCGGACGCGGACATCAACCACACGGACCTCAACCAGCTCTCCGCTTCCGGCGACCGCCACCTGGTTTTGCTGGAGCTCATGGCCCGCGGCGTGGCCATCACCACGTGGGAAGGCCTCTGCCAGCTCACCGACGACGTCGAGGATTGGGCCGCCGTCACGGCACAGGCGCAGCGCGCGCCGGTCTGCTTCTAGCGCGCGGGCGCGCGAGCGCGCGAGCTAGTCGCTCGCGCAGCCATAAGGGATGCCTGCTGCCCATACCCACGCTAGACGCGCTCGCGTCTAGCGGGATAGACTTGCGCGGTCAATGCTCTCCAGCGGCCCGGCGCGGCCGCCAACACGCACGAAACGCTGGCACATGGAACTCGTTCGCATCCTTTTATCCCGCTCCAAGCCGTACACCGGCTACGTCATCGCGGTGCTGCTCCTCCAAGCGCTCTCCACCGCGGCTACGCTCTACCTGCCCTCACTCAACGCGAAGATCATCGACAGGGGCGTGGCCCAAGTAGACATCGACTACATCTGGCGCACCGGCGGCATCATGCTCATCGTGGCCTTCGTCCAAGTCCTCACCGCCATCGCCGCCATCTGGTTCGGCTCCCGCACCGCCATGGGTCTGGGCCGCGACCTGCGCTCCGATATCTTCCGCCGCGTCACCCGCTACTCCGCCGAGGACATGAGCAACTTCGGCACCGCCACCCTCATCACCCGCGGCACCAACGACGTCCAGCAAATCCAGATGGTCTACATGATGATGCTCAACTTCATGGTCACCGCGCCGATCATGTCCATCGGCGGCGTCATCATGGCCATCCGCGAAGACGCCGGCATGTCCTGGCTCGTCGCGGTCTCCGTCATCGTGCTGCTCGCCGCCATCTCCCTCATCATCGTCCGGCTCATGCCGCTCTTCCGCGCCTGGCAAGGCAAGCTCGACGTCATGAACGGCACCCTGCGCGAACAAATCGCCGGCATCCGCGTCGTCCGCGCCTTCACCCGCGAGGAGCACGAAGCCGAGCGCTTCCGCACCGCCAACCGCGACCTGACCAACCTCTCCCTGAAGGTCGGCCAGCTGTTCATCCTCATGTTCCCCATCATCACCGTCATCCTCAACGTGGCCACGGGCGCGGTCCTCTGGTTCGGCGGCCACCGCGTGGACGAGGGCCTCGTAGAGGTCGGCTCACTGACCGCCTTCCTGCAATACCTGCTGCAGATCCTCGCCGCGGTCATGATGGGCACCTTCATGGCGATGATCCTCCCGCGCGCGGTCATCTGCGCGCGCCGCATCACCGACGTCCTCGAGCACGAGCCCTCCATCACCGAGCCGGACCAGCCCCGCACCCCGGAGCGCTCCGAAGGCGTCGTCGAGTTCGACAACGTCTCCTTCCAGTACGCCGGCGCCGAAGCGCCCGTGCTTCACGACGTCTCTTTCACCGCCACCTCCGGCACCACCACCGCGCTCATCGGCGCAACCGGTTCCGGCAAGACCACCGCGCTCTCCCTCGTCCCGCGCCTCTACCTCCCGACGAAGGGCCGCGTGCTTCTCGACGGCACCGATATCGCCGAGATGAAGCGGGGGGACGTCGTCAAGCGCGTGGGCCTCGTGCCGCAGAAGCCCTACCTGTTTAGCGGCACAGTGGCCTCCAACCTGCGCCTGGGTGCGCCGGAGGCCACCGACGAAGAGCTGTGGAACGCACTGCGCGTGGCGCAAGCTGACTTCGTTGAGGACCTCGACATGCACATCGCGCAGGGCGGCACCAACGTCTCGGGTGGTCAGCGCCAGCGCCTGTCCATCGCGCGCATGCTCGTCGCCCGCCCGTTGGTGTACCTCTTTGATGATTCCTTCTCCGCGCTCGACGTGCTGACGGATGCCGCCGTGCGCTCCGGAATGCGCGAGTACACCGCGGAAGCAACGACCATCATCGTGGCGCAGCGCGTGAGCTCGATCGTGGACGCCGACCAGATTCTGGTCATGGACGCTGGGCGCGTCGTGGCCCGCGGCACGCACGAGGAGTTGCTCGAGTCCTCCGAGACGTACCGCGAGATTGTGGAATCCCAGAAGACCTCGGAGGTGGCATAAATGGCTGAGCAGGACAACGCTACGTTGAGTGAAGACACCACAATCGAGGAAAAGACCGGCGAGAACGCCCCGCGCAAGGCCAAGAATTTCTGGCCGTCTGCCAAGCGCCTCTTTGGTCTGCTCGCGCCGTTTAAGGTGCAGCTTTTTGCGATTGCGGCGATGAACATCATCTGCGTGTTCCTCGCCGTGGCCGCGCCGAAGGTGATGGGCAAGGCCACCGACGTCATCTTCTCCGGAGTCATCTCCCGCCAGCTGCCGGCTGGGGTGACCAAGGAGCAGGCCATCGCGGCGCTGCGCGCGGGCGGGCAGGATAAATTCGCCGACATGGCTTCCGCCATGGACTTGAACCCTGGCTTCGGCATCGACTTCTCCACGTTGGGCACGATTATCGGCATCGTAATTGCGATGTACGTGGTGTCTTCGCTCTTCCAGTGGTGGCAGGGCTACTTGCTCAACTCCATGGTCATGAAGATCGTCTTCGACCTGCGCGAGAGCATCGAGGCCAAGCTCAATGCGCTGCCGCTGAACTACTTCGATACGCAGTCGCGCGGCGACCTCCTCTCGCGCACCACCAACGACGCCGACAACATCCAGTCCGCCCTGCAGCAGGCCATTTCGCAGCTGTTCTACAACCTGCTCATGGTCATCGGGATCACGGTCATGATGTTCACCGTGTCCTGGCAGCTGGCCCTCGTCGCGCTGCTGGCGCTGCCGCTGACGGCGGTGGTCATCGCGGTGATTGGCTCGCGCGCGCAGAAGCAGTTCAAGGCGCAGTGGAAAGCCACCGGTGATCTCAACGGACAGGTCGAGGAAGCCTTTTCCGGCCACGATCTGGCGACTGTCTTCGGACGTATCGATTCCATGACGGAGGATTTTGATAAGCGCAACGAGGAGCTGTTCCGCTCCGCCTCGCTGGCGCAGTTCCTGGCGGGCATGATGATGCCGATCATGCAGTTCATCTCCTACCTGTCCTACGTGGTCATCGCGGTGCTGGGTGCGTTGAAGGTGGCCTCCGGCACGCTGACGTTGGGCGGCGCGCAGGCCTTCATCCAGTACTCGCGCGAGTTCAACCAGCCGCTGGGCCAGCTGGGCGGCATGATGCAGCAGGTGCAGTCGGGCGTGGCCTCGGCAGAGCGCGTCTTTGAGTTCCTCGACGCCGAGGAAGAACCCGCCGAGGAATCCACCTCCCGCTTGGGTGGGCGCGCGAAGGGGCTCGTGGAGTTCGACGACGTCGACTTCTCCTATGACCCCGACAAGCCGCTCATCCAGGACCTCAACCTGCGCGTGGAGCCCGGCCAGACCGCGGCCATTGTCGGCCCCACGGGTGCTGGCAAGACCACGCTGGTCAACCTCATCATGCGCTTTTACGACATCGATTCGGGCACCATCCGCCTCGACGGCGTGGACACCGCGCAGATCTCGCGCCGCGAGCTGCGCTCCCAGGTGGGCATGGTGCTGCAGGACGCCGTGGTCTTTGAGGGCACCATCATGGACAACATTCGGTACGGCCGCCTCGACGCCACCGACGAGGAGGTCATCGCCGCCGCGAAGGCCACCTACGTGGACCGCTTCGTCCATTCCCTCCCCGATGGCTACGACACCAAGATTGACCAGGATGGCGGCGCGATTTCCGCCGGCGAGCGCCAGCTCATCACCATCGCGCGCGCTTTCCTGGCCCAGCCGGCGCTGCTCATCCTCGACGAGGCCACCTCGTCAGTGGATACCCGCACCGAGGTGCTCGTTCAGCAGGCCATGAATGCGCTGCGCGCGGACCGCACGTCCTTCATCATCGCGCACCGCCTGTCCACGATTCGCGACGCCGACCTCATCATCGTCATGGAAGAGGGCCGCATCGTCGAACAAGGCACCCACGCCGAGCTTCTCGACGCCCACGGCGCCTACTGGCGCCTCCACCAGTCCCAGTTCCGCGAGGACTAACGCTAGTCGACCGTCACGGACATTATCGGGGCCGAGAACGTGTCACCCGTGAGGTTTGCTAACTCGAGGGTGACGTCGGTGAGGGAGAGGTGTTCCATGAGGGCGTCGGGAAGCTCGGCGTCTGGGACAGGATTCGGCTGGGGTATACCGAGCTGGTCGAGGACGGCATGAATGTCACCGCCGGTGAGGTCTGCCGTGACGGGCACGGTGCGCGCGCCTTCGACGGTGGGCGTGGAGGTCAGGGACGTCGCCACGATGCGCGCGGGCTCCACCGTCGTTATGGCCCCGCCGGTGGTGAGCAGCCCATCGCCGGCGTTGCCCGGCAGCGTGATGGCAAGGTTGCGCACGGCAAGGCGCTCGCCGGTGAGCTCGATAACGCGCACCTCGCCGTCTCGGGCGGGCATCGTACCCAATGTGGCTTTCACGTTCCCCGTCAGAGTCACCTCGTCCGCTCGCACGGTGGAAAAATAAGGCTGCGCTGGGGCAACCTGCGCCCCGACTGGTCCCGCGCTGCTCACCAGGATCTGCGCGCTGAGCACGGCTACCCCGACCTTCACGCGCGCAGGGCGAACCACGCTCTGATGCCAACGCAAACGACGGAGCTTAGCCATCGCTAGGCTCCCAGGCCAAGGTCAGCGCGCCGCCGATGATGCCGAGTAGCGAACCGATGAGAAAGCCTCCCAAGTTGGAGGTGGGAAGCGCAATGACCGCCACGATGATGCCCAGTACCCCCAGGTACGTCGCAGTGGTGGGACGGAACCACGCGCCAAGGCCAAACATGACCAGCAACGCCCCGATAAGCAGGGTGGACACACCCGACACGGTAGAAATCATGACGAGCAGGTCCGAGATCTGCACCGTGAAGTAGGCCGGCATAGCGATGACGATGCCCGAAAGAATGAGCAGCAGCCCCGGAATAAACGGCCGCCCGGCGCGCCACGTCTTAAACCGCCCCCACGCCCCGCCTGTGGCTGCCGCGGGAGCTACAGCCTGGTCAACATCGAGAGAATCCGGCGCTTCTGCTCCATGCAGTGCTGCGTCGGAATCCCTAGCGTGATCAGCAGACATTGCCGCGGCCCCGCTCCACAGAGACGCCCACATTCTTTGCGGATAGCGTCTTCGCGCCGATGGAGGTGGCGCGCACGTCGTCGGCAGTCAGCGAAACCTGCTTGGCATAGAGGCCCCACGTCCCCGGGTCGGCCGACTGGGACAGCTGGCTGGCGTCGATGCCCACGTTCGCGTCCTGCATGACCAGCGAGCCCTCGATATTCGACGCACCAACGAGGAGACCAGTGGCCTCCACACTGTTATCGCCCTTCGCCTTGAGCGCGAGCGTGGACTCCCCCACCGCAGGCAGGTCAGTGGTGACATAAAGACACAAATCCGAGGCCACGGCGTGTTCCATCTTCAGCCGCGCGGTGGGAACATCCTCCTCGCCCTTCTTGTCGCTATCCACAAACAAGGAAAAGCCATCGCCTTCCAAGTGACGAATGTTGACGTTGAAGAACGTACCCGAGAGCGCCAGATTCGCCGTCAGACCGCCCTGCGCAACCGCAACTCCGGCCACTCCGAATGCTGCGAAGCCCGCAACGAGGCCCACCGCGGCCTTCGGAACATTGATTCTGCCCACAACGCCTCCTGAATTCTTAGCCCTCAAGATGATAGCTGAATGCTGACTCACTGATTTGGGGCCGGGGGATTTAAGGTAGGAGGCACGCACAGCAGCAATTAAAGGAGCGCGCATGTTCGGCTGGGTTGCCATCGCCGCATCAGTCCCGGTGTGGCTGTACTTTTTCTACCGCCTCACGGCGCTGTTTCGGTTCATCCGCTCCGGCGGGCCCACGCAGCTGAACCGTACCGACCGGCCCCTGGCGCGCCTTGGCCGCGTGCTCATCGAAGTCTTCGGCCATACCCACTTCAAAGGCCGCCCGCTGGTCAATGCCGCGCACTGGCTCGTCATGGTGGGCTTCCTCTTCGGCGCCATCGTGTGGTTCGAAGCCTATATCCAAACCTTCGCGCCCGATAAAGGCTGGCCGTGGCTCAGCGACTGGCCGGTCTACCACTTCATCGAAGAGGTCCTCGCCATCGGAACCGTGCTGGGCATCTGCTTCCTCATTGGCGTGCGCCTCAAACTCGGCCATACCGACCGCGGCAGCCGCTTCTACAACTCGCAGGTCTTCCCCGCACGCCTGGTGGAGGCCATCGTGCTCCTCGAGGGCCTGGGCATGCTCGCCGTCAAGGCCGCCGCCATCGCCACGTACGGCGGTGGGTCCCCGTGGGCTGATTTCTTGTCGATGCGTGTGGCGGGGGTTATGCAGGCGTCGCCAAGCATGGTGCAATTCTTTGCCCTGGTGAAGCTGCTGACGGGCCTGGTGTTCATCGCGTGCATCGCCCACTATTTCCAGTGGGGCGTGATGTGGCACCGCTTCCTGGCGTTCTTCAACATCTTCTTCCAGCGCAACGCCGACGGCGAGAAGGCGCTGGGCGCTCTCCCCACGCCGGACTTGGAGGACCTCGAACCGGGAAGCTGGAAGATGCTTCTCGACGCCTCCTCCTGCACCGAATGCGGCCGCTGCCAGGACCTGTGCCCCGCATGGAACACCGAGAAGCCGCTGAGCCCGAAGAAGCTCATGATGGACCTGCGCCAGAGCGCGCTGGATAATTACAACCCGCATGAGGGGCTCAACGTGCTGGCGATGGCGGGCACGATTGATGATGACGTCCTGTGGTCCTGCACCAACTGCGGTGCTTGCGTTGACCAGTGCCCGGTGGATATCGAACACATCGACCACGTGGCGGACCTGCGTCGCTTCAAGGTGCTGGCGGAGTCCGACTTCCCGTCGGAGCTGACCGGGCTGTTTAAGAACATGGAGACGAAGGGCAACCCGTGGGGGCGCAACGCTTCGGAGCGCCGCGCGTGGATCGATGAGGCGCGTGCCGACGGCATTGAGGTGCCGATCATCGGCGAGGACGCCACTGATTTCTCGGACCTGGAGTACCTGTTCTGGGTCGGTTGCGCGGGTGCGTACGACGACAAGGGCCGCGCCACGACGCGCGCGGTGGTGGACATGCTGCACACTGCGGGCGTGAAGTTCGGTGTGCTGGCCACGGGCGAGACCTGTACCGGTGACCCGGCGCGCCGTGCTGGCAATGAGTTCCTGTTCCAGGTGATGGCGGAGCAGAATGTTGCCACGCTTAACGACGCCTTCGCCGGCGTCCCCAAAGGCCAGCGCAAAATCATCACGACGTGCCCGCACTGCTTCAACACGATCCGCAACGAGTATCCCGATTTCGACGGCCACTTTGATGTGCTGCACCACACGCAGCTGCTCAACCGTTTGGTGCGGGAGAAGCTGCTCGTGCCGGTGCCGCGTTCCCCGGAGAACCGCCGACCCGTCACGTATCACGACCCGTGCTTCCTGGGCCGCCACAACAAGGTCTTCGACCCGCCGCGTGAACTCGTCGAGGCGACCGGCGCAACGCTGGCGGAGATGGACCACAACCGCGACGAGGCCTTCTGCTGCGGTGCCGGTGGCGCGCGCATGTTCATGGAAGAAAACCAGGGCAAGCGAGTTAACGAGTTCCGCTCGGAGCAGGCCGTGGCGACCGGTGCCGAGCAGATTGCGACGGGCTGCCCGTTCTGCAATGTCATGCTGACGGGTGGTGTGAAGTCCATCGCGCCGCAGACACAGGTCAGCGATGTGGCGCTCATGCTTCGCGACGCCATTGCCCCCTCCGGCGACCTTCCCGCCCCGCGCGAGAAGGCCTTCCTCGACACTCCCCGCCGCCTGCCCGTGGAAGATTCCACCGCACCTTCCCCGGAAACACTCGCTGCGGAATCTGCCCCAACAAGCTCTCCGCAGGCCCCCACCGCTGCACCAAGTACGTCTGCGGCGCCGACACCTCCGACTGCCCCCAGCGCGCCCGCAGCTCCGTCTGCGCCGAGCGCACCGCAAGCACCTGCCGCGCCCAGCGCACCACAGGCAGTGCCAACGTCCCCTGCCGCGCCGAGCGCGCCAACGGCTCCATCCGCTGCACCGCAGGCACCATCAACGCCGACTGCCCCCAGCGCGCCGAACACGCCTGCAGCACCCTCGACTCCATCTGCGCCACAAGCGCCCTCTGCTCCCAGTGCACCACAGAGTCCATCTGCTCCAACAGCTCCCAGTCCACCGCAGGCCCCAGCTGCGCCACATGTCGCAGGAGCTCCAACCGCTCCTACAGCGCCGAGTGCTCCCAAAGCACCTACCGCACCGTCCGTGCCAGACGCACCCGCAGCTCCATCTGCACACACTCCGACACCGAACGCAGCCTCTGTACCGCAGGCACCAGCCGCACCCCAGGCGCCCGGTGCACCATCGTCGCCAAACGCTGCAGCTGTACCGACTGCACCGGCGGCACCCAAGGCTGCAACAACGCCAAGCGCTCCCGGTGCACCGGCGGCACCAGCGTCGAGCGTTCCCAGTGCCCCCGCTGCACCAAACGCACCGCAAGCACCCACGGATACTCCTTCGGTGCCGAAGGCACCGCCTGCACCAACAGCACCGAGTGCACCAAACGCGGGCGCCGTGCCGAAGGCTCCGGAGGCGCCAGGCGTGTCGGAAGAGGGGGCGTCGGAAAGCAAAGACTAGTGCGACGTCAACCACAGCAGCGCCGCGTGAGCTAGGCATGCCTGGTTTCGCACAGGTACGCTCTACTCCATGCAATCTGACGTGACCTACGTCCTCGCCTCGGGCGAAAATAATTACACCGACTCGCTGGTGTCCTTCGCATGGATTATGGCGGTGGCGCTGCTGGCGCCGTTGGTGTCCCATGCGCTTGGCAAGAAGATGCCGGCCGTGGCGCTGCTTATTTTCTTCGGCATGCTCATCGGCCCGTCGATGTTGGGCCTGGCCCACGAGGACCCCGGCATCGGGATGCTCAAGGAGCTTGGCGTTGGTGCGCTTTTCCTGCTTGCAGGTTTCGAAATTGACCTCGCCGCCCTGAAATCGAAGGAAGCCGCCACAGGGTTATCCACGTGGCTCCTCTGCGTGGTGGCGTGTGGCGTCGGCGCCTATTTCCTCATGGACGACATCCCCGGCGCCATCGTCATGGCCATCGCTTTGACCTCCACCGCCCTGGGCACCATCACGCCGATGCTCAAACAGGACAAGCTCCTGGGCACGCGAGTAGGCGATTCCGTGGTTATCCACGGCGCAATCGGTGAGGTCGCGCCCATTACCGCGATGGCACTCCTGCTGGGAACACGCTCCACGTGGACAACGATGCTGATTCTTCTCGCCTTCATCGGCATTGCCGTGGCCGTCGCCGTCATGCCCTTCGCCATTACTACCCTCATGCCGTGGTTCAAGGACGCTTTCATCTCCGGGGCGGGCTCCACCAATCAGACCATCATGCGCCTCATCATCCTGATGCTGGCCATCCTCATGGCGGTGACGGCGGTATTCGAACTCGACATTGTCCTAGGCGCCTTCGCGACGGGCATCATCCTCAACCGCATCATTCCCGATGAGTTCCATAAGGGCTTGGAGAACCGCCTCGACGTCGTTTTTTATTCCATGCTCATCCCCGTCTTCTTCGTGGTCTCTGGCATGGCGATTGACTGGAAAGTCATCGTGGACGAACCCCTCAAGGTCCTCGGCATTCCGCTGCTCATCTTGGTCACCCGCGGCCTGCCGGTGTTCCTGCGCGAGAACATCCACCAGACCGGCTCCGACGTCGAAACCACCCGCGAGCGCATCCAGGTGGCCCTTTACGCGGCGACCGGCCTGCCCATCATCGTGGCGGTGATGACGCTTGCGGTGGGTTCGGGCATCGTCGATAGTGAAATGGCCTCCATCTTCATCGCCGGCGGCGCACTCACCGTTGCAATCTTCCCGTTCCTCTCCAGCCTCGTGCGCGGAAAAGAGCCCGCCAAGGCGGAAGAATAGGGCTGCTAGAATATAGGGCGTGACTAATCCCTTCAGCATGCGGCTTTCCGACGCCGAACGGACCGACGCCGTCAACGACCTCGCCCAGGCCTTGGGTGAAGGCCGCCTGACCATGGATGAGTTTGAGGACCGCACCGACGCCGTCATGCGCGCCACTACCCGCCGCGAGCTGGCAGAAGTCTTCATGGATATCCCCACCAAGGCCAGCAGCGAGCTGAAGATTTACTCCCAGGGCGACGTCGCGCGCGCCTACCAGTCAACCCGGAAACCCCGCTTGGCCACCGCATTGGTTGGCCCCTCGGGCTACTGTTCGGAGCGATCGCATCCTTCGCCACCCTGTCCGGGGCCACCGCCGCACTCACCGGCACCGGCCTGCTTTTCCTCATCCCCGCGTTGTGGATCATGCTGTACGTGGCCAAGGTGGGCCCCGAGTCCTGGCACCAGCCCTCCGCGCGGCAGATTGAGCGCCAGCGCATGCGCGAGCTCAAGGCCGCCGGCGCTGAAGAACGCGCACAGATGCGGGCGTTGGAGCAGGCGCAGTGGGCGGAGAGGCGTCGCCAAGCAAGTGAAATTACCGGGGATGCGATGAATCTTGCCAAACGCAAGCTGAAAGAGTGGAACCAGAAGTAACATATCCGGCATGACTCACAACCGGATTTTTGATCAATCCACCAAACTACAGGGCGTTGCCTACGATATTCGCGGCGAGGTTTCCACGGAAGCCGAGCGCATGGAGCTCGACGGGCACAGCATTCTGAAGCTCAACACCGGCAACCCGGCGGTGTTTGGTTTCGATGCGCCGGATGTCATCATGCGCGACATGATTGCGGCGCTGCCGACCTCGCAGGGCTACTCCACGTCGAAGGGTATTATCCCGGCGCGGCGCGCGATTGTGACCCGCTATGAGCTGGAGGATTTCCCCAGCTTCGACGTCAATGACGTGTACTTGGGCAACGGCGTCTCCGAGCTGATTTCGATGGTGACACAGGCGCTGCTTGACGACGGCGACGAGGTTCTCATCCCCGCCCCTGACTACCCCCTGTGGACGGCGGCGACGTCGCTGGCGGGTGGCACGCCGGTGCACTATTTGTGCGATGAGGAGGATGATTGGAATCCGTCCATTGAAGATATTCGCGCGAAAGTAACGGAGAAGACCAAGGCCATTGTGGTCATTAATCCGAATAACCCGACGGGTGCCGTGTACTCGCGTGAGACCCTGCAGAAAATCGTGGATGTGGCGCGCGAGTATAACCTGCTGATTCTGGCGGATGAGATTTATGACCGCATTCTGTATGACGGTGCGAAGCACATTTCGATTGCCTCGCTGGCGCCGGATTTGCTGACGATTACGTTTAACGGCTTGTCGAAGGCCTACCGCGTGGCCGGCTACCGTGCCGGTTGGATGGTGCTGACAGGCCCGAAGTCCCATGCGCGTGGTTTCATCGAGGGCTTGGATTTGTTGGCGGGCACGCGCCTGTGCCCGAATGTGCCGGCGCAGCACGCGATTCAGGTCGCGCTGGGCGGAAGACAGTCCATTTATGAACTCACCGGTGAGGGCGGGCGCTTGCTCAAACAGCGCAACATTGCCTACGAGAAGCTCAACGAGATTCCCGGCGTGTCCGTGGTGAAACCGATGGGCGCGCTGTACTGCTTCCCGCGCTTGGACCCAGAGGTCTATGAGATTCACGATGACTCGAAGCTCATGCTCGACATCCTGCGCGCCGAGAAAATCCTCATGGTGCAAGGCACCGGCTTTAACTGGCCCACGCCGGATCATTTCCGCGTGGTCACGCTGCCGTGGGCCTCGCAGCTGGAGAACGCGATTGAGCGACTCGGCAACTTCCTGGTGAGCTACCGCCAGTAGCACAGCCGATACCTGAACTTCGCGCGATAGGGCCCACGGCGCAAAGAAAGCACAACACAAACGTGCATGCAGAATCCCTCACCGGCCGGTGTTATCAGTCCGGCGGGGCGGGGCTTCCCGGCTCGGAACGTGTGGATGTCCGTGATTCGGCCGGCTTTGCGGTCTGGGCGCGACGGCTTGTGCTAGGGCTCGCAACGGTGCTTACTGTTTCTTGACGGTTTTCGCGGATGCGCTGGGCGCGCGGCGCGCGGTGCGGATGCGCCGGTTCCCGCGGATCGCGGGGCCCAGCCGGCACCCATTTAATTTTGCCGTCTTCGCGCACGATGCGGCCCCGACCCGGCAAGCCATTGATGGCGTTGTGGTACTTGCACAGCGGGGTGAGGTTTTCGGGGTTCGTTTCGCCGCCTTTTCGCCATTCTGTGATGTGGTGTATCTGAGAGTAATCGGCGCCGCACAGGCACCGGTCCCAGGCACAGGTAGGTTGCTCACCGCTGGCCATGATGCGCTGCTTTTCCGAGGCAACGCGCTGGGTGCGGTGGAGTTCCACGGGGCCTTTGACGCGGTCGACAAGCATGACGAGGCCTTCTTCGGCGAGCTCCCGCTCGATGAGCTCTTGGCCGGTGATTTTCGCGCCGTTGGAGAGCTGAATCACGATATCCCCGAGGTCCGGCGCCGCGGGGTCGCTGATGTCGTGCCCGAATGTCTCATCGCTGGCAGGCTCGTCAGAAGCACTAGACGCGGCGGCGGACTTGGTGGGAGGCATGGCACCCGTGGAGTCGGGGCGCAGGGTAGATGTGGTGGCGGGCTGGGTAGGAGGCGTGCCGTCAGCAGCGGGCGCGGCGGAGTCGGGGCGCGGGGTGGACGGGTCGCCCAAGCGGCCCAAGATTGTGGCGTACTCGGGAAGCTCCATGACGGCGAGGGTCTGGGCCACGGGGCGGGCGAGGCGGCCCTCACGAAACGCGGCGGTAAAGGAACCCACCGGATCCTCCTCATCGATATTGGGGCGCAGGTCCTCGATGAGCGCGGCCGGGGCTGTGAGCGTGAGCTTCGACAGCTCCTTGCCACGGCGAATTGTCACGCCCGGCTTCGGCGCGGGCGGCGGGTTGAGCTCACGAATGCGCTTGCGCGCATAGCGGGCCACGGCCTTTTCATCCCCCGCGATGCCGCACAACTCAATGCGCAGATCCCACGCCTCACGCTGCTTCTTCAACCTTCCTGCGAAGCGTTCAATGAGCAGCAGCGTGGGCAGGTCGTGCCCATTGGCGCGGGCGGCCGAAACGGCACGCGCCTGTTTGCGGGTGAAGGAGGTGGGGGCAAAGTAGACGTCGAAAAGCGCCAGCAAGGAACGCGCCACAGACTCCGGACCCCACGCCCGCAGCTGCTCGAAGCTCAGCCCCGCAATGCCGGCGACGAGCTCAATGCCCGCCGCCTGGCTGCGAAGATGCGCTTCCACTAGGTTCATACCAGCCACGCTAAACGCCCCACCCACACTACACAATGGCACCGCTGCCAGCCTGTGGATAACTTGTTGATCGCGTCAGCAATACTTTTCTTTATTATGAAACTCATTCACAATAGTAGGCATGACTAATCTCAGCCCGTGGCGCACGGGGCTCCTTGGACTTCTTGCCATCACGGCCCTCGCAACCCTCGCGGGACTGTTCATCCTCCGCCCCACCAGCGCGCTCACCGAGCACACCAGCCCGGACTTTTCCACCACCTACGCCCTCAACCATCCACAGGTCGAAGGCACCGTGGAGACCGTGGATAACCACCTGTGCTCCGACCCCCACACGGGCCGCGCCTTCGATGAGGCCCCGCTCATCCCCGCCGAGGGCGACGACACCTCCTGCACCCGCGCCCTCATTGACCTAAGCTCCGGCGCTGACGCAGGCCGCAAGACGCAGCTCGTATTCTATGGCGTGGCCAGTGACCCGACCCTCCACCCCGGTGACGAGGTAATTCTGACAGTTTCCAGCGACGGCACCTATGCCTTCGCCGATTTCCAGCGCGCCGGCAACCTTGGCTTGTGGGCGATTATCGCCGCCGTCATCATCATCGCCTTCGCCGCCTGGCATGGGCTGCGCGCGCTGCTGGGCCTCGGCATCAGTTTGGCCATCGTGTTCTTCTACCTCATCCCCTCCCTCATCGAGGGCCATTCCGCGCTGCCGCTGGCGCTCGTTACCTGCGCGGCCATCCTTTTCCTCGCCGTTCCTCTCGTGCACGGCGTGAACTGGAAATCCGCCTCCGCCCTGGGAGGAGCATTGGTGGCGCTGGCGTTGTCGGGGGCGTTGGGGTGGGCGTCGATAAGCAGCACGGCACTGACGGGTTCCAGCTCGGAGGATAACCTCAAGCTGCTGCTCTACATGCCGGGGGTTTCCGTGGTGGGCGTGCTGCTGTGCGGGTTCATCATCGGCGCGCTCGGCAGCCTCAACGACATCGCGGTGGCGCAGGCCTCCACCGTGCGCGAGCTCAACGCCGCCGACCCCACAGCCGGGCCCGGCGCGCTTTTCATGTCAGCCATGAAGGTGGGCCGCGACCATATCGCCTCCATGGTGTATACCATCGTGCTGACCTATACCGGCGCGGCCCTGCCCCTGCTCATGCTCATCACGGCGGCGCAGCGCCCAGCCCTGCAGATCCTCTCCAGTGACCTCGTCGCCACGGAGGTTCTGCGCTCCCTGCTGGGCGCGATGGCCTTGACACTTGCGGTACCGCTGACCACCGCGATTGCGGCGTTTACTGTGCCGGAAGGACGCGACCAAGCGCTTCGACGTTCCAGCCCGCAGCGCGCCAAGCATCGACGTTGAGCACGTTGCGCCCATCGATGATGTGGCGGCGGGCCACGAGCTCACCGGCTTCCGCCGGGTCGAGGTCGCGGAATTCCTGCCACTCGGTGGCGAGGATGACCAGCTCGGTGTCCTTGAGTGCCGCGCTTGCCGACGCCGCGTAGTTCAACGTCGGGAACACCTTCTTGGCGTTCTCCATACCTTGCGGGTCATAGACCGTCACGGCGGCACCGGCCAGGGAGAGCGAACCGGCCACGGACAGCGCCGGCGAATCGCGGACGTCATCGGAGTTGGGCTTAAAAGCGCAGCCCAGCACGGTGACGCGGTGGCCGAGGAGGGAGCCGTCGAAAGCCTGCTTGGCCAGGTCCACGACGCGGTCGCGGCGGCGCATGTTGATGGCGTCGACCTCGCGCAGGAAGGTCAGGGCTTGGTCGGCGCCGAGCTCACCGGCGCGTGCCATGAAGGCGCGGATGTCCTTGGGCAGGCAGCCGCCGCCGAAGCCTAAGCCCGCGCCGAGGAATTTGCGGCCGATGCGCTCGTCGTAGCCGATGGCGTCGGCAAGCTTGACGACGTCCGCCCCTGCAATCTCGCAGATTTCAGACACGGCGTTGATGAAGGAAATCTTGGTGGCCAAAAAGGCGTTAGCGGAGACCTTGACCAGCTCGGCGGTCTGCAAGTCGGTCACGATGAACGGGGTGTTCTGTGCCAGTGGCTGGGCATAGACCTCGCGGGCAACCTCTTCGGCGTTACTTACACCGTCGGCGAGCCCTGCCTCGCCGACGCCGAGGACGATGCGGTCCGGGGTGATGGTGTCCTTGACCGCGTATCCCTCGCGCAGGAACTCCGGGTTCCAGGCAATCTCCACGCTGGTGCCCTCTGGGGCCAGTTCATCGGCCATCTCCTGCAGCCGCGCCGCGGTGCCTACCGGGACGGTGGATTTGCCGAAGATGATGTGCTCGCCCTTAAGGCGCGGTACGAGCTCCGTGATGACGGACTCCACGTAGGTGAGATCCGCGGCATAGGAGCCGTGGGCCTGCGGGGTGCCGACGCCGAGGAAGTGCACGTTGGCGAACTCCGCGGCGTCATCATAGCTGGTGGAAAAATCTAGGCGGCCGGCCTCGATGTTGCGCTCGAGTACCTCCGGCAGGCCAGGCTCGTAGAACGGCACGCGGCCGCCCTTCAGAGCTTCAATCTTGTTTTCATCAACATCTACACCGAGTACCTCGTGGCCGAGCTCCGCCATACAGGCGGCGTGTGTCGCACCTAGGTAGCCGGTACCAATAACAGTCATACGCATAACCGGCTATTTTAGGCGCTCCTGTGCCTGCTTGCCCGACGAGGTGCAGAATGTTTAGCGGAAGTTCAGATAGGACTTCGACGGCGTTGGCCCGCGCTGGCCCTGGTACTTCGAGCCGAGCACGCCGGAGCCGTACGGCGCCTCCGCCGGCGAGGACATCTTGAAGATGGCCAACTGCCCCACCTTCATCCCCGGCCACAGAGTAATCGGCAGGTTCGCGGTGTTGGACAGCTCGAGCGTGATGTGCCCGGAGAAGCCCGGATCGATGAAGCCCGCCGTGGAGTGCGTCAGCAGACCCAGGCGCCCCAGGGAAGACTTGCCCTCCAAGCGGCCTGCGAGGTTGGCCGGCAAAGTGAACTTCTCCAGCGTGGCGCCCAGCACAAACTCACCTGGGTGCAGCACAAAGGCATCACCCTCAGCCACCTCCACCTCGCTGGTGAGGTCCGGCATCTCCTGCTTGGGGTCGATATGCGTGTAGCGCGAGTTATTAAACACGCGGAAGAATTTGTCCAAGCGCACATCGATGGAGGAAGGCTGGACCATCTCGGCGTCGAAAGGCTCGATGCTCAAACGCTCTGGAGCATCAGCGGCGATGGCGGCACGGATATCACGATCAGAAAGAAGCACGGCTCATAGTCTACCTCCCCACTGGGCCTTTTATGGCCTCGGGCGGCGGCGGTGCTAAGCTTTACGACGATGCACAATCTGCATTGCGCCGACGTAGTTTAATGGTAGAACTGCAGCTTCCCAAGCTGCTGGCGCGGGTTCGATTCCCGTCGTCGGCTCCACTTATCTTTCCAGCTCATGGACTAATTTCATACCTGCAGGATGGACCATGACAGCCCCTATCTTCACGCCGAAAACCACAGCGGAGCTTCGCTCTGAGCGTGAGCATATACTTCAAGATCTTGCGCCCCGCACAATCGATGAACTCCGCGAACTTCGTGCGATAGATCAAATCCTAACTATCGATGAGGCCATTCTGAATCAGTATGAAGCTCTGTGTTTCGTTATCGGCGACTAGGAACAGATATGGTTTCTCTCAGGACTGCACCTTCCCTAGTCTGAGCTTCTAAAAATCTCTTCAAGCGCCCCACGTCAACTCAAGGGTGCGCGGCAACAGACTCCACACAGGCAGGACACAATGGGCAAGAACGAACCAGCGGGAATCACCGACGCACCCAAGAAAAAAGGCACCAACCACAACGCCATCATCGCGTTGATCCTGATTCTCGTCGGCCTTGGCGTCCTGCTCTACCCCGTCGTAGCCACGCAATGGAACAACTACAACCAGTCCCGCGCCGCGGAAGAGTACGCGAAGCTCGAAAAACAAGCCCCGCCTGAGGTTCTGCACACCGCGTGGGAGGAAGCACAAGCCTACAACGCCGGGTTGGGCCAGATCAGCATCGACGACGCTTGGACCACCACCGATGACGAAGACTCCCCCGAGTACCAGCGATACCGCCAGTACCTGTCGGTATTGTCTGAGACCGATGCCATGGGCCGCATCGTCATCCCTTCCATCGATTCTGATCTGCCTATTTATCACGGCACGTCGGAGAAGGCACTCTCCCGCGGTGCGGGCCACCTCTACGGCACGGACCTACCCGTCGGCGGAATAGGCGACGGCGAGGGCCGGCACGCAGCACTCTCTGCCCACACAGGTCTACAGAACGCCACGCTGTGGGACAATCTCACCAAGGTCAAGAAGGGTGATGCTTTCTACATCGCCGCCGGCGGCGAGAAGCTCAAGTACGAGGTGCACGATATTCGGGTCGTCGAGCCAGCAGACACCAGCTCGCTCCACCGCGTACCGGGCCAAGACATCGTTACGCTCATTACTTGTACCCCCTACGGGGTTAACACCCACCGCTTGCTCGTCACCGGCCACCGAGTGCCGATGGATCCGAAAGACGAGGCCGCATTCAACAGCTCGGGTGTGCACTGGCAGTGGTGGATGTGGGCCATTCTGGCTGCCGCAGCCATCATCATGCTTCTACTCATCTACTGGTGGCGCAAATATGTCAGCAACGCTAAGGACGCCGTGCTTGACGACGACCCGCAGGACTCCTAACCGACAATGAATATGCAATAAGGCCCGCCCTTCCCTGGTTGTTGGAAGAGCGGGCCTTTTCTAAAAGTAGCTGCAAGCGCTGGTTCTATGCCGGGCGACGTCGCAAGGCAAGGCACCCTGCCGCGACAATAGCGGCACCAGCGAGAGCCCACAGGCCTACGCCTTCACCACCGGTCTTGGGCAGCGCACCCTTGGTGATGTCAGCGACCTGAAGGACGCCGATCTTCTTCACGCAATTGTCAGCGGTGTCAGACTCAGCGCACCTATTACTGGTGATCGCGGTCCCTCCAGAGAGCACCTTGATGACTGCATTGCCATCCTTATCCCAGTCCGTGGAGAACTTGATCGGCGCGGGCAGCAGGTTATAGCCGTTCGGCGCCTTGGTCTCGATGAGGTAATAAACGCCAGGGGCGTCCAAACCTTCGAGCTTCACACGGCCCGTGGTGGTGGTCGTGGACTGCTTCACCACAGGGTTAGCATCAGTGTTGACGCTGCCATCCGCGTTTAGCTTCAGCTTTCCGTCAGCATCACCGCGATGGACGGTGAACTGCGCGCCACCGAGCAACCCGTCGGTTTGGATCTCGTCCGGGTTGTCCGGGTTATAGCTCGCCTTTTCGAGCAGGACGTCCATCGTTTCCTTGGTCTCCAGCGGGATACAGTCAGTATCCTTCCAGCCGCCCATTTCTGCCTCATTCATGAGGCCAAATTTAGGCTCGTGCAGGCCACCCTTGGTGTAGCAGCGCGAGTTACCTGCAGGTTGGCTCGGGTACCCGGCGGGTACAGAGGTGCTGTCCAGCTTTGAACGATCCAGCTTGAAACGCACCGTCACCTCGTAGACATGCTGCCCTGTACTTCCGCCAACACCCTTGGATTTAGGTTTAATGATCTTCGGAGTGTCATTCTTGTTGAGTTCGTACGGACCGGCGCCCAGGTACGACTGCGGCTGGCTGGTCCTGTTGAACTCATCCTTGAAGACCACAGTGGCTCCAGTCACCGTGGCAGCACCAACGAACTTCGGGGTGTCCGTGAGCTTGCCGTAGATCACGTCGTTGGTGTCGAAGCCAGGTGCGTCCGGTGCCTCAACTACGACGTTGTACTTCGCAGTGTATTCATTCACTGCACCAAGAACAGGTTGCGGTGTGTTGTCGACAGCAACCTTATTCAAGCAGGCTTCAGTAGCAACGTTGTCATCTTCAGCCGGGCTCGACTCCCCGTCCGTGGCCTGGAAGGCCACCTTGTTGGGACTACACACCGTCTTGAGGTTGCCGTTCTCATCTTTTCGCACCGGCGCAGAGACGACATACTCTACCTTCGCGTGTCCGGGAAGGGTACCCACGTAACCCTTCATGTACCCCACCTCACCACTTGTGGCTGACGGCACGTCCATCCCGGCGTAAATGCCGCTCTCAGGTTTGATCTCATTGGGCCCCGGACCACGGCCGTTGACCACGGTAGATCCCGGACCAAAGCCCTCAAACTTTGCCGTGGGGTCGGTAGCGTTCACACCATAGTGAGTATCCGTTGGTAGGTATTCCCAGAACGTACCACCCGAGCTGGCATTGTCCGTAGTGTTTTCCACGGAGATAGTCCAAAAAGTCCGCACCTCACCGTCCACCACCTTGGTCTCGGAGCGTTGCTTCTTCACCGCAATGTTTGATTGCAGCGCTGGCGGCGGCGGAACTAGGTCGGAGGCCGCGTCCGTGTTAAATGAAGCAGGCAGGTTGTTCATTATGTTGACCAGCTCGAACTTCGGGCTATCATCATCTGGGTTGGTGATCTTTAGCTCAAAGCCCAGCTGATTCGCATTCGCACTACCCGAGCCAAAACCCAGGTTTCCATTGGAGTAGGTCCACGCCTTGCCCCAAGAAGCAGAGGGGTTCGAGATCGTGCGCCCATCCAAGGTCTTGATGCCGGTGAGATCCCAGGTCCTGATGTCGCCGGTCTGTGTGTCAATGCGTTCAAGGATAAGCTTGTCGCCTGCCTGAGCCTTACTCTGGAAACCCCACATATACTTCTGGGCTTGCGGGAGCACCGCCCAGTCCTCCGAGTAGGACTTCTGGCTTCCTAGCACGCGTTGAGCCTTGACTTTGTCGACGTCGACCTTATAAAGGTGACGGCTACCAGAAGTGGACGTGTTGCCCACAAAAAATCCCTCGCTGGTGTACACGCCAGCGTTGAGGAGATCCCGGTCGCCGCTCGTTTCAAACGGGGTACCGGTACTTCCGGCCTTTAAAATAGGCCCAAGATTATATACTTCACCGGTTGCCGGATTGATCTGCAGGAGATTTCCTGCAGGGTAGCAGGGATCACCATTTTGACCGCGAATCTGGCTTACCGCATAAAGCCAGTTATCACTCGAATCAAAGGCTAGAGCATTGTATACCCAGGGAGTGGACTCTCCCACCTGGCGAAAGTCTCGGCCTTGGTTGACTTGACGGCTCAGAATGGAAGTGTCTCGGCGAAGATCCTTAGGTTCACTGGTTACAACGTAGACAGGGCTACCGTCGGCAAATTCAGCTGGGGTGAGATCGCGCTTTGGCTGTCTGCTTGTAACCGGATCTTGGCACTCCTCTTTCGCAGGAACGGTGAAGGAAGCTGTAAACACTGTATCGGCTGGCCCGCGGTGAACACCCTTAAACTGAATCTGTGCGGTGCCACCAATAGTAATCTGCGGCAGGATGACTTGGTATTCCTTGGCGCTAATCCTTTTGTAGGTCACCTTCGCCTCATACCAACCTCCGTTGGCACCGGTGTAATAGATCGTCAGGTCATCAGGGTTAGTCGATAAATAACTGTTAACGCTGGATTTGAGGGTAACCACCGTGCCTTGCGGAATGGACAGCTGGCCGCCAAAAAGCTCACCGGCCGGAATCTTAAAGTTCGGGATATAGCGGCTTCCCTTGAGCACGTATCCATCGTTTACCATCGTGATGGTGCGGTCGCCTGCAGCGTACGGGGTAATGTTCGGCGCCGCCATCAGACGGGCTGGGGCCGCGTCAACGTCAGCAATATCAAGCGGCTCAGTCACCTCCGAAGGGGCTTCTAAGGCTTCGCTGGATTCAGGTGATGACGTGCTGGTAGTCTCCTCGGCTACTCCACGCACGTCGACGGACATCCCGCTCAGTTCGGATTCCTCTGCGACCGCTGGGATCTTCAGTGAGAAAGCTGCTCCTGCTGGCACGTCAGTAGAAAGGCCAGTGATTCGGAAAGTCACTGAAGAGCTGGTTGATTTTACAACGAGGTTGTCTCCTTCGCGGACGGGGATCACTTCGCCGTCGATAGTCAGTGTGTAGGCCGAGCCGTCGAACTCCAGTCCTGCAGTCTCAACAGTGAATTCCAACTCCTCCACGGTTCCGGCGTCAACAAAGTGGCCTGCAAATGTTGCGGAGTCGCCAGCAGTCAGGCTCAGCTGGTCTGCAGAATCGAGCTCGGTGCGCAGAGCCGTAGTTTGTGCTTCGGCGACGGCACCAACGATTCCGGGCAGAGCAGCCGGTGCAGCAACACCAACAACGAGAGCCAGTGCAGCAATGAACGCCGCAAGAGCACGCCAGCGGTACACAACCGGCTCGACCGGATGAGAATCTGTCCAGGACATTAGCGTCCCTCGCTTTCTGAATTCTTCCTACGGCTAAAGGCAATCATCACGAAACCGGTAGCAATCAATGCCAACGCTCCGGCCACCACACCGAGTACTTCTGCACCGGTCATTGCCAATGAGCCTCCATTCCCTTGCGAACGGTTCGGGGAATCTGAAGTTGTGTTTGTACCAGATTCCGGGTTGTTAGGTGGCGTTGTCCCAGGCTCGTGCGGAGTCTCTCCTGGCTTTGTCGGTGGTACCGGGGGAATCAACGGAGGGAACACCGGCGGAAACTTTGGCGTTGTCCGCGGAGTACTCGAGGTTGTCGATGGAGTATTCGGGGTTGTCGGGGCCGTGGGGGTCGTCGGCGGCGTCGGCGTTTCACCCGGCTTGTGGGTCTTGGCCACAATCACTCCTGGCACTGGGTTCGGATTGTCCACCACTGTGTGGAACGGAACCACCACCACAAACGGACTAATCTCCCGGTAGGAGTCATCCGGGGCCGTCGACGTCACCACATAGAAACCATTGGCAAGACCACCAAACGTCACCTCTCCATTGGCATCGGTGACTTTCTCCGCGTGCATATCAGTGCGCCAATCACGAACCTCGTCGAGATTCGCGTTCCGTACGCGGGCTGCGTCGTCAGCGTTGGTCGGGTCCAAGCCGGCAAGCCGGGCCAGACGAATCGTAACTCCCTGAATCTTTCCCGCAGGCGCATGACCATCGTCATTCGGATTACCTTGTGTAAGCCGCACTGTCACCGTATCCGTAGCCATAGTGCGCTCCGAACCAGTGGACTGCTGCCCGGCAACCTGCACCGCTTCCGCAGCAACCGTGCCCGGCCCTGCGAACGCAACCGCACACGCTACTCCGACGGCAACCACTCGGGCCGACCATGCATTTGTCAACCTCTTCATCGCTTTACTCCCGCACGCTACTTTCCTTATTAATTACTTCTTGCACCCCGGTAGCCGCCTTCTGGCGCCGCAGCCACCAAACTAGCCAACAACCAATAACAATCACCGCAGCTAGCAGCACAAACATCCACCACTGCCAGCCCGGGCCATGGGAGCCTTCAAACAACGTTTCTTCCCCCGGCTCTAAGGCCACCTGATGGCCACGCACCAACAAGCGATGCGTATTGATCCCGTACGGGGTGCACGTAATCAACGTGACGTAATCCTTATTGGCGACTGGCCGCAGACTATCTACCTCACTCGGCAGAACCACTTGTATGTCATCTACAACATACTTCATTTTATGGCCAGCAACCTGGATATAGAATGCATCGCCCTTAGCGGCCGAATTGAGGTGATCAAACATCGTCGAATTTGATAGACCCGTGTGCCCGGTGATGACGGAATGAGTTCCTGCTCCTCCTACCGGCAAATCAGAGCCATACAAGTGCCCTAACCCACGCTGCAGTGTTTTGTCCGCAGTGCCATGAAACACCGGCAGATCGACGTCTATTGCTGGGAACACGAGGCGGGCCATCGCTTCGGTCTCACCCAACTGTTCCAGGTAAGCCTCATAATCGGGATTATCCACACCGATACGGTTCAGCCACGGATCCAAGATCGGACCCGACGTATGCTCCTCGTTGTACGCATGCGCAGCATCCCATACGGAGTCCTGCACCTGCGCCGGTGTCTCTTTGTCCAGTCGCGCATACTCTTGCGCCACCCGTGAGGCATTCCAGTTGTTCCAGGCGGTCGAGACCACTGGGTACAGCATCACCAACAACCCGACGACAACGATTACCGCCGGAAGAGCTAAGCCTCCACGGCGCCTGTGCCGCCTGCCAGTTTCTTGGCCTACCACCGAAGTCAACGACCCGCACCACCCAAAACAATGCCCCACGCGCTAGCGCAGCGCGACCGGGATTACAACGAAAGATAAAGATAGGGACCGGAATCTACGCCTAGTCCAGTCCCCTCATTGGGTCGGGCGGCCTACCTTGGCTACCCGACCCGCAGCGCAGACCATCATGGACAGTCTGCGCCACCGGAACTATGCCCGGCTATTAGTTGCGCGCGGTACGACGAGCGAACCAAGCACCAGCAGCAACAATCGCTGCGCCAATAGCAGCCAGGATGCCCACACCGGCACCACCAGTCATCGGCAGGTTCGGGGTGTCGCGCTTGATGTTTTCAATTTCAGAAACAAGGGTGACGGCGTCGTCACCCTCGAGCTCACCAGTCTTCGCGATGTTCTCGCGGGTGAACTCAATTTCGGTAACAGGGTTTTCCGGCAGTGCGTAGCCCGCTGGAGCCTTGGTTTCCTTCAGACAGAACTTCTTGATGTCGGTGACCTGTGCGTTATCTGCGAAGTCGGTGACGTGCAGTCCGTCGATGGTGATGGTGCCGTCAGCACCGGTGGTCCACTTGTCCTGCTCCTTGACGGTCAACTTACCGCCCAGCTTATTTGCCGCGGTGCACTGGTATAGCTCGAACTCAGCACCTTCCAGGACCTTACCGTCCTCCTTGCCGTCCTTCTTCACAACCTTCAGCTTGCCGTGGTAGGTCACGACCTCATTGGTCTTGTTCTTGACCTCGTTGCCGGTGTTCGGGTTGTTGAAGATGACGTCAGCCTGGTTCTTCAGCTCAGTGGTGTCGCCCACTTCCTTGCGCTTGACCTCGAAGGTCAGAGACATCTTGTCACCGGACTTAACCTTGGCAAGGCCCTGGTCGGTCAGCTTAACGACGAGCTTGTTTCCGTTCTCAGCCGGATTGTTGACCTCGTAGTCACCGGCACCCAGAGCGGTCTCTCCAGCCTTGACCTCGGTGACCTTCTGGAAGTCCAAACGCTGGTCCAGCCGATCCTCGAAGCGGAAGGCGGTCAGGCTCTTACCCGCACCCCAGGTCGGAGCATCCGCGTTGATGGTGTAGGTGTACGCGTCCTGGATGTTCTGATCTGCATCCTTGACAGTCTTCTTGGTCGTGGTTTCCGTGTTCTTCGGGTACGCGATGACGTCGTAGTTCCAGGCATCCGATGCCTTGTTAACCATCGGCACCGACACGATGAACGGAGCGCCGGCAACGATGCCGTCCGGAGCGTTAGTTTCCTCTACCAAGTAGATGCCCAAAGGCAGATCAGTGAAAGCTGCCTTGCCATCAGTGCCGGTGGTTTCTTCCTTGGTTTCCGCAGTCTTCTTGTCGTCCTTGACGTCAGCAGCCGACTTCGGGAAGGTCGACCAGTCACCATTCTGCAGGTCGTAGTCAAGCTTGGTGATCTTGTAAGTCACACCAGAAAGAGGGTCACCCGGTACGTTCCCCATCTCCCCACCGGTCGCGGGGGTGTCAGACTCAGCACCCTTCTTCTTGTAGAGGGTAATCGAACCCTTCTTGCTGAAATCGATGTTTGCCTTGTTCACGGCACCCTGCTCAACGGCAGGTGCTTCCTCGGCCAGGGCGCCCGGAGCGGAGATTCCCAGGGAGAGGCCTACGACTGCTGCGAAAGTGACCGAACGAGCGGTACGAGAGATCTTGTTCACGGAAACAGGTCCTTTACATGAGTTGTGTAATGAGACACCGCGCCTCATCAGCTGTACGCAATCCACTCCACACGGTTTACACACCATGGCCCGGCCCATCGCTAAGAGTCTTTCACCCACATAGAGCGACGTTCCCAAGAAGGTAAGGCACCTACCCGGGCCCCTAGCCTAAGTAACGGTAGCCTGTGGATTACATAGCTAGACCCTATACCTAGAAGAAGAAATGCGATATCGAACAAATGCCCGCTTCCCATAAAACCAGCTAGCCCTCTCAAGTAATCGCCCCCCCCCGCGCAGATAATAATTATATTCGCAGTTAAACTGCGGTATTGGTAGCTGCCATTCCACTTTGAGTGATATCGACCTCACCGCCCCCTTACGGGGGCTCTAGCAGCCTTGCCCAGGCACATTGGTGGCAACTATCTCACTGCGAAACGCTTACCAAGAGCGCCATGCAACCACCAGCACAACCATTAACACTGTCAATATCGCCAGGTAGACGTGAATCTTCATGGGCAACCACTGGGGCGCGGCAAGAAGGTACCTCAGGACAATCCCGAAGCCATATATTTTCTCGGTCTTTAACAAACTCCAGATAGAAAGCTAACATCCCTAGGTTTCTTGGCGGGGCTCTCTAAGAACGATCACCAGTAGTTTTCGCGGCACGAAGGAGCGCCGCATAAGCGCCGTCGCGGGCCAGCAGCTCAGCGTGGGTGCCGCGCTCGGCCACGCGGCCGGCGTCGAGGACGACGATCTGGTCGGCATCGCGGATGGTGGACAGGCGGTGCGCGATGACCAGGCGGGTGGCGTCCGCACCAAGCACTGCTTCCTGGATAGCGCGCTCCGTTTCGTTGTCCAGGGCCGAGGTGGCCTCATCCAGGATGAGCACCTGCGGTCGGCGCAGCAGCGTGCGGGCAAGCGAGAGGCGCTGCTGCTCACCGCCGGAGAAACGGTAGCCGCGCGAGCCTACGAGAGTATCGAGTCCCTCGGGAAGCGCGGCGATGACCTCGTCCACGCGGGCGGAGTGCAGGGCCGCCCACATCTGTTCTTCACTCGCCTCCGGCTGCGCGAAGAGGAGGTTCTCCCGCACCGTGCAGTGGATCAAGTAGGTCTCTTGGGAGACCACGCCAATAACCTCCGCGCGCTGCTCCGGCGGAATGTCACGCAGGTCGACTCCGCCCAGGCGCACGGAGCCGGTGGTCGGGTCAGCCAAGCGCGCCATAAGTGCAGCGACGGTGGACTTGCCGGAACCGGTATGCCCCACCAGGGCGGTGGTGGTATGGGCGGGGATGGAAAGGGAGACGTCGGAAAGCGCGTCGGTGTCGGTGCCGGGGTAGCGGTAGGAGACGTGCTGGAGGGTGAGGGAGGCGTCGGCAAGCTGGGCGGGCTGGGTGGCCTCAGTGAGTTCGGGCTCTAGGTCTAGGTACTCGAAGATGCGGCTGAACAGCGCCATCGACGCCACCCACTGCGCGCCCACGTTGAGCAGGCCGGTAATCGGGCGGAAAATCTGGGTCTGCAGGGTACTAAACGCGATAAGCGTGCCAATCGTAATCCCCGGGCGCAGGCCGGCCACCAGGTAGATCAGCGCCGGCATGACCCCGAAAATGATTTGGGTCAGCGCCATGCGCCAGCGCCCGGCCAGCTGCGATTCCAGCTCCAAGCGGATGAGGGAGCGCGAGGTCTTCTCAAACGCGCCATAGACCCGCTCCTGCGCGCCCAGCGTGGCCGCCAGTCGCATGCCGGAGACCGACAGGTTCTCCGAAATGGTCTGCTGCAACGTCGCCTGCGCGCGGCTGTTTTTCTCCATGAGGCTGCGGCGCAGAACGGCGGCGCGGCGGGTGAGCCATACGGCGGGCGGAAGGACGATGAGGGACAGCAATGACAGGGTTGGCGAGAGCGCGACCATCGCCACCAGGGTGGCCACCGTCATGGTGAGGTTACTGGCCACGGACGTCGCCGTGGTGGTGACCATGCCGCGCATCGCCGCGATGTCGTTGGTCAGGCGGGATTGAATCTCGCCGCCGCGGTTATTGGTAAAGAACTGCAGGGATTGGCGCTGCAGGTTGGCAAAGACCTGCGTGCGCAGCTCGTGCATGATGGTGTGCCCCACCCGCGCGGACAAAAAGGACTGGATAACGCCGATGGCCTGGGAGACCACGGTGATGGCCAGCATGCCGCCGACGAGCCACAGCAGCAGCGCGGTGCCGTGTTCAGGAATAGCCTCATCCACGGTGCGGCGTACGAGGAAAGGCTGCACCACCGTCAGCCCGGAGGTTGCGATGATGAGTGCCACCACCAGTAGCAGCGTGCCGCGGTGCGGGGCAAACAGGCCGGCCACCCGGCGGAAGGCAACCGGATGCTGAGCCAGCTGATCGACGTCCGCCGGGTCCTTCACCGCGGTGTGCATCGGCCGGGTCATGGCTTAACCGCAGGTAACGATGGGCTGCGGGTCATAGACCGTGGTGGTGGTCTCCCGGGAGATTTCCTTGCCGGAGAGGTCCTTGATCACGCGGGTATCCGAGGTGGTGAAGCCCGGCGTGCCAGACGACGGCGAGCAGTCCTCGCTCACCGACTTGCGCTGCGGCTCGGTCTTGGCCCAGCGGCCGTTGTTGATGGACTCGACCTCAACCGTCTTCACGCCCTTGAAGCGCACGGTGATCTCGTCACCAAAGCTGGTTTCGATGCGCACCGGGTGGTTGGAGGTGTTCTTAAACTGCAGGTCAATTGCGCCTTCGTACACGGTGGCCTCGCGGCCAGCCGGGTAGCGCGAAATGTAATAGGAGTGCGGGGTGTGTGCCACGTCCTCCATGCCGGCGAAGTAGGCCGCGTTGTACAAGGTGGTGGCGAACTGAGAGATGCCGCCGCCCACGGCCTTGCCCGCGTGGCCGTCGATGATGATGCCGGATTCCACATAGCCCTGCGCGGTACCGCGCGGGCCGGTGTAGCCGTTGAGGGAGAAGGTCTCACCCGGGTTGACCACGGCACCGTTGACCTCCTGGGCCACCAGGCGGATATTGGTGCCGGAGGCCCCGGAGAAACCGCCGGTGGAGAACTCGGACACGGTCTCATCGAAGGTGGCTTTCTCCGCCATCTCCGTGGTGAAGTCCGCGGGGTCCGGCTTATAATCGGCGTCCCACTCGCGGTCATCCTCGCTGCTCACACGGTCCTCGAAGCCCTCGAAGGTCTTCTCCCAGTCGATGATGGAGCCATCCACCGAGGGCGTGATCTGCTTGTCATTTCCGCTGAAGGAAATCTTGGCGTTGGTGCCGGGCACCTCGGAGCCTTGCATGCGCTCTTGGAAGAGCTCGCGTGCGCGGTCTTTATCCACCTTGAGACGCAGCTCGCCGTCTTCGGCAGCGATGGAGACAAATTGGGAAATCTCCGGCTTGCGCAGGGTGCCGGCGGTGTTGTTCTCGCCCTTCAGGGTCAGCGGGTTATCCAGCGCGCGGGCGGCATCCCCGGTGCGCATGGCTTCAATCGCTTCATCATTAATCTGCGGCTCCACCACCATTGGCTCAACCTCGACGCCCTCGGGGTCGAGCCAGTGCTTGACCACACCCTCGTGCAGCTCCCCCTCTTCGACTGCCTGGCCGAGCTTGGGTTTGGTCTCCTTGAGGGAGCCGTCGATAAGCTCCAGGTTTCCGTCCTCCGGTTCGATCTTCAGCTCGTTGCCGACGCGCTCGAGCTGGCCGGAGAGCTGGCCTTCATCGATGTCCACGGCGACAGGGATTTCCTGGGTGGGCTTGATGAAGCTGTACAGGCGCGAGAAGGGGTTCAGGGAGGCGTCAGGAATGCCGTCGACGGCCTTCTGATAATTCAGGCTCAGGCCAGCATCTTGAGGGATAAGCTGCGAGCTTTTCTCCCCGGCGCGGATATCCACGGGCTGGGCCGCGACATCCCCGAGTTCCTGCTCCAGCTTCTCCACCGCAGCGGTGCGCTCCATGCGGGAGATGTCCACGCCGCCGACCGACGTCGCGCGCGGAACCTTGTGCTGGTTGGCCATGACGTCCCACGCGTAGGCGATGCCGGCGATGAGTAGGAGGCCGACGAGCACACCAAGGGTCACATGGAGCCCCTTGCGTCGCTGCTGCCTATGTCCGATTGCCTTTTTCACGTGTACGAGATTAACGGCTGCCAGCTGGTTTTTACTAGTCGCCCTCGTGCTGGGCCACGACTTCGGCGGCCGCGTCGATGACCGCGTTGATGTCATCGTCGGTGGACCACAGCGGCATATCGGCACCTGCGGCAAGGGCTGCGGCCACGGCCTCCGGCACGCTGAAATTCTCCGAGATGGAAGCCATACCTCCCAGGTCATCGGTGTAAATCGTGCCCTCGAAGCCCAGCTCCTCGCGGGCTAACTGGTAGGCCCGCGGGTTGAGGGAGGCGGGCTCATCGCCGAGGCCTGGTACCACGAGGTGCCCCATCATGAGGGCCGCATCCGGCGCTTGCGGGATTGCCGTGTGGAAAGGCACGAACTCGTGACCAGAGAGCTCCTCCAGCGGCGGGGTAACGGCCTCACCCAAGTGCGTGTCCCCGGAGGCGCGCCCGTGGCCGGGGAAATGCTTGAACACGGCCTTCACACCGGCAGCCTGCAGCCCGCGGGCAAAGGCCGCGCCATACTCGCCGGCGGCCTCCGGATCGGTGGAGAAGGCGCGATCACCGACGACCTCGAGGTCTCCCCCATCCACGTCGAGCACTGGTGCAAAGTCCACCGTCACGCCGTGTGCGCGCAGGCTGTGCCCGATTTCTGTGGCCAAGGCCTCGACCTCTTCTGGGCTATGCCCCTCCGCCATGGCCTGCGGGGAGGGGTAGTCGCCCAAGATTTCGGAGAAACGCTGCACGCGCCCACCCTCGAAATCGATGGAAACTTCAAAGTCACGGCCCATCTCCTCGCGCAAAGCGTTTACTCCTCGCGGGCCATCGCTGAGTAGCTCAGGATCTGCCCAGCTCGGGATAAAGAGCCCGCCCACGCCGGCTTCGAGCTTCGCCCGGGCATCCTCGTAGTTCAGCGCCGGCGGCATGAGTGTGGCGGCGGCGCGGGCGCGGACGTCTTCCGGCGCGACATCCGGTGGTGCCGCGTCTCCCGACGCGGCACTAGTGGGCGCGGCGCGGGTTTCGCTCGGCGGGGCGTCGGAAAGCACGGATTCCTCGCTACACGCGCTCAGCGCACAGCTAGCACTCAACAGGAGGGCGGGCATTGCTTTTCTCATGCCCACCAGTGTGCCTGAAGCACCCGCGCGGGCAACACCTGGTTGTTAGGATGGCCACATGAATAACGGAGAGACCATGCTCATTGCCTATGACGGCTCCGACCGCGCCGACCGCGCCCTCGAGTACGCCGCGAGGCTGCTGCGCCCCACCGACGTCGAAATCCTCACCGCGTGGGAGCCGTCCGCACGCCAGGCCGCCCGCGCCGTCAGCCGCACCGGGCTGCACCAGTCCACGGTCTCGCCGGAGAGCGTGGAAGATGATCCGGCCTACGAGGAGGCCCTCGCCATCTGCCGCCAGGGCATCGCCAAGGCGGAGACCTTGGGGCTGCGGGGCCATGCCCACCTGGTGGAATCCGTGACGACGATTCAGAGCGCGATTGTCGACGCCGCCCAAGAACTCGACATCGACGTTATCGTCACCGGCACCCGCGCGCTCACCGGCTTCCGCTCCTTGTGGACGAATTCCACGGCGGAGTACATCGTGCGCAATGCGGGCCTGCCGGTCTTCATCGTGCCACCGGAGAACGACGATGAGGACGACGCGGAAGAAAGCGACTCCTAAAGGCAGCTTTTAGCTGCTAGAATCTGGCGCCATGGCATTCGACAGCGATTCCCTCAACAAGCGCACCCTGGGTCCGGCCCTGGGCAGCGCGGTCGTCGGCGTGGCGTTGGGAGTCGTGACCATCCTGGGCATTGCCCAATTCTCGCAGGCCGATGCCGTGCCGAACGATAATTCCGTCAAGGCCTCCGACGCCGTGATGGGCGGGCCGGAGTACGGCTCCCGCGAGTAAGCGTGCGCGCACGCATCGGGGGGCTTTTCTTTTTAGCCCTCGTGGTTCTGGTGCAGCCGTGGGGGTTGACTGCTGCTGATACCAAGCACGATCTGGTGGCCAACCCCGCGCATTTCTTGCGCTGCGCGCTGCATGCTTATACCGATACTTTCACGCTGGGCCAGCTGCAAAACCAGGCCTATGGCTACCTCTTCCCCCAGGGCTTGTTTTTCCTGCTGGCGGACCCACTTCCGGATTGGATAGCGCAACGTGCCTGGTGGTTCCTGGTCCTGGCGGTGGGCTTTCTGGGCTTCTTCCGCTTGGTCCGCACGGTGCTTCCCGCTGCCCCTAGCTTTGCCGCGCTGGCAGGCGGAGTGCTCTACGCGCTCTCTCCGCGCACGCTGACCACGCTGGGCGCGATTTCCTCGGAGACCTGGCCGGTCATGCTCGCCCCCTGGGTGCTGCTGCCTTTCCTACGGCCGGGCCGGGTGGACTGGCGGGATGCCGCGCCCTCAGTAGTGGCGGTGGCGTGCATGGGCGCGGTCAACGCCACAGCCACGCTGGCTGCCTGCCTGCCAGCGGGCTTGATTCTGCTGTGGCGGCGCGCGGGCAAGACCGGCCTGGTGTGGTTGGCCGGATGCGCTGCGGTGTCCACGTGGTGGATTACCCCACTGCTCATCCTGGGCCGCTATGCCCCGCCTTTTACGGAATTCATCGAGTCCGCCGGCGTGACCACGCGGTGGCTCAACCTGGCAGAAATCCTGCGCGGCACCACCAGTTGGGCGCCGTTTGTGGATACCGAGCGCGTCGCCGGCAATGAGCTGGCCACCGAGCCGGTCTTCGTGCTTGTCACCATCGGCGTTGCCGCCTTAGGCCTCATGGGCCTGGCCCGCCTGCCGCGCGAGTGGGCCTTCATGCTGTTGGTGGGTGTGGCCGTGCTCGGCACGCATGCCGCGTGGTATCTCGACGCGCTCGACGGCCCCTTGGCCGCGCTGCGCAACGTGCACAAGTTCGACCCGCTGGTGCGCATCCCGCTGGTACTCGGCGTGGCCGCGATTGCCGCCCGCGTGAGGTTGCCGCGGACGTTGACCCCGGGGCGTCGTGAAGCAGCGGGCCTTTTAGTGTGCCTCGTGGTGGTGGGCGCGACCGCCCCGGCGTGGGCGGGCCGGCTGCTGCCGAAGGGGGCGTACGAAGAGGTGCCAAGCTATTGGCAGGAGGCCGCTTCTTTCATGAACAGCCTGGATACGCGCGTGCTCATCTACCCCCCGGCCTCCTTTGCGCGGCAGGACTGGGGGTGGACGCGCGATGAGCCGGCGCAGCCGCTTCTCGACGTCCCCTGGGCCGTCCGCGACGCCGTCCCCCTCATCCCGCCCGAGGCGATCCGTGGCCTGGACGGTGCGATGGCGCAGATTTCCCGTGATCCCGCGTCCGCGCCTTATGTGTTGCAGCGCCTGGGCATCGGGGCCGTCGCGGTACGCCACGACCTGATTTCTGGTTCTTCGGTCCATATTCCAGGCGAGGTCCACACCTTCGGGGAGGTCGATGTCGTTGTCTTCGACCGCGACCTCTCCATGAACCTGGCGCCTGCGGATCCGCCACGCGTGGCGGGCGGTGGGGAATCGCTCGCGCTCCTCTCCGGTCCCCATGAACTCGTCTCCGCCAACGCCGACATCGTGACCGACACACCCACCTTGCGCGACCGCAACTACGGCACGCTTTCCGGCCCGGTTTCCGCACCGCTGGCCCCTAGCGACCCATCGACGGTGCGCAACCGGCTGCGCGACTACCCCTCTGCTGGCCCGCTGACCCAGGTGGTGGAGCACGATGGCCGGGTCACCGCGTCCTCGTCTGCCGCAGATGCCTCCGCCTTCGGCGGGGCGAACCCGGCGCGTTCTCTTACCGCGGCCGTCGACGACGAGAACTCCACCGCCTGGTGGCCCGCGCCCGGCGATTCCGGCTGGTTAGAGCTGCACTCCGATTCCACATGGACCTCGCCCACGCTGCGGCTGATGACCACCGGCACGACTGAGGTGACCATCCACAATGGCGATTCCAAGGTGACGGTCACCATGGAGGCCTACCGCGCCCGCGATATCCGCGTGCCCGGCGCGAAAGCCTCCACCATCCGCATCGAGCCGCAGCGCCGCACCGGAATTGCGGAAGCCTCCATCGTGGACCAGCCCACCCCGCGGCGCATCGTCACCGTGCCCGATACCTCGCCCGATGCCGAGCAGTTCCTCTTCCAGCAGGACAACGAGCACATCCTTATCCGCTCCTTTACTACCCCGCGCGACATGACGGTGCGGGTCTCGGGTGAGAAGACAGTGCTTATCGACGGCTCCCCCCACGCCCCCAACTCCACCCTCGACCTGCCCGCCGGTCAGCACCTCGTGCGCACCACTGGCGATTGGGCGGCCCTGACCGATACCGCGTCTTCCCTGCCCGCGCCCCTTCCCGCTTCCTCTGACCGCTCAGCATCCGCAAACGGCGCTACCCCATCGGCCGCATCGGGCGCTGACCACGGCTATACCCCGCTCGCTGCCGGTGAGACCATCGAGCCCGCCGACCACGACCGCCTCCTCATCACCGGCCGTGCCTTCAACGAGGGCCTGCGCGGCGAGCTACGCTCCCCCAGCACAGCCGCGGTCTCGACGCCAGGTTCAGCACAAGACTCAGCGCCGGACTCGACGCCGGCCTCCAGCTCGGAACCACTGCCCCTCGAGCCGCGCTCCATCGATGCCGACACGCAAGCCTTCCTCATTCCCGCCGGTGCCGGCGGCACCTTCCACATGTCTTTTGCTGCCGACCGCGCCTATCGCGTCGGCTTGGGCCTCGGCGGCGCGCTCGCCGCGCTGACCACCGCGCTGTGCCTGCTCCTCATGGCCCGCGGTCCGCGCCCTCACTCCGCTTCCCCCGCCACCGCCGCTGCTTCCGCGGCACACAACACCGCCTCGTCCAGCCCTGCTACCCACTCGTCTGCCTCGGCGCGTGTCCTTCTAGCCCTGCTCATCGCGGCAACGATGGCGCTCGTCGCGGGTCTACCCGGAGTTGCCGCCGCTGCCGCGGCGTGGGCCATCACTCGCTGGACCACGTTGCGCTCCGACTACTTGGCGGGCGCGCTGACCCTGGCCGCGGGCGCGATGCTCGCCCGCGCACCCTGGCCCACGGACGGCTACGCCGGCGACTCGCTTCTGGTGCAGCTGCTCTGCGTCGCGGCTATCACGTGTGCCTGCCTCCCATCCCGCCGCACGTCCTAAGTACCCGGCCCCGCCCCAGATGGTTTCCCTCAAAAGGTACTAGTCAAAAGGTGTCTTTGGGGGCAGGGAAACCATCTGCGGCGATGTAAAAGGTTTGTTTGGGGTCAAGTAAACCGTTTGACTAATGCCTTCTGGAAAATGCCATGTGTGAAGTGCCGTCTACGGCCCCGCCGAACCGGCGGAATCAGTAAAACCGGCGGCGTTGGCAAGGGATCCGGAACCGGAAGCGCTCGCAGAATCGGCGGCGAGGCGCGGCAGAGAACGCGGGACGGCGATGCAGCCGCGGGCGAAGGAGCGGATGAGGTCGCGGCCGGGGACCTCGACAAGCGCGTAGGTCGCAGCAGAAAGCACACAGCTAACGACCACCGTAAAAGCCAGCACCACCGCGAAATCCCCGGCAGAGCCGGAGAAAGCAGACACGCCCAACAGCGGGAAGGCAATGGCCAGCACCGCTACGTGCCACATGAAAACACCATAAGACCAGCGGCCCAGCGCTCGCATCACCTCGGAAGAAAGCCAGCTTTCCCGCGGGGCCAGCGCCACCGGCACCACGATGCACGCCCCGCACACCGCCCCCGCCGCAATGCGCCGCGCAAACTCACCCGGTTCTGGATGCACCAAGCCCTGCGGGCCGAACCACTCGCGGCTGGCCAGCCACACGCAGCCCGCCGCCACCGCCCAACAAGCGGGCCGCACAATGCGCCCAGCACGCAGGCGCACCTGCGCGGCCTCGGCCTCCGCGGCCAACATTCCCACCGCAAACCACGAGAAATACGCGGGCGGCCAAATCTGCGTATTGACATCGCCGGATTCATATCCGGCCACAAACGACAGAAAACCCCAGAACAAACTCAGCACGCCAGCTCCAGCAATAAGCGCAACCCGCGGGCGCGCCGAGAGCTTATCCAACAACCACGCCAACAGCGGCAACACCGCATAGAAGGCGAACTCCACACACAGCGACCACAATTGCGTGAGCCCGGGAACCAGGCCATCGGCAATATAGAGCTGCGTGCCAGTCAGGTTGGTGATGACTTGCGGGAGGGTTAAGGGGGAAGCGTCGGGAAGCAAGGCGAGCACGACCACCACACACACCAGATACAGCGGCGCCAAGCGCGCCACGCGGGAGAGCGCGTACTGCCCCGCCGTGTGCACGTGCCGCCGGCGCCACAACAAGAAACCGCTGAGCACGAAGAAGACCGCCACCCCATAATCCAGGCGCTCAGCCCAGGCCCAGCCAGTGGCCGTCTGAAAGGACACGTGCGTGACCACGACTGCCAATGCTGCCAGCGCACGCACGCCTTCGAGCTCAGGGAGAAAGCGCATGGCCCACTACGATACTATTTCTGCAGTGAATCCCTCGACCGATCGGAGCTGACGTGTTCCTTCGCTCCCGCCTAGCGCAGGTGACGATTGCCGCCGCGGTGTTCCTCATACTCGGGTCCATCCTTCCGCCGCTGTACAACAACCAATCCCGCCCGCTGCCCAGGGACCTCAACCTAGAGATCCACGCGGAGCACGACGGAGCCACGTTCACCCGCCACACCACCACCGCCCCCGCGATGAAGGATTCCGTGGCCCGCGCGCAGTCCACCGTGGACCTCACCTTCAACGGCGAGACCATCGCGCACATCACCGAGGAATCCCAGCTCAACCGCGAATCCGCCTACCCGGTGGCGGGGCCGAACACAACACAGCACATCGAGCTTTCTGCCTTCGACGTGCAGATGGAGGACCGGGTTGAGCGCGATGGCATAAGCTACTTCTTCCCCTCCGGGGCGGAGCAGCGCTCCTACCCTTTCTTCGATCCGCTCACCCAGGACACGGAGCCCATCGATTTTCTGCGCGATGAGAAGCTCGACGGCATCCCCACCTACGTCTTCCACCAGGATGTCGCCCCGGTCTTGCTCACGGAGGTCTTCGGCCTCGATGCTCGCCGCTCCGGCCCGGCGGGCGATTTCTACTCGCCGGGATCCTTAGAGCGCTACAACCTCAAGCCGAATTCGCACGTCATCCTCGAGCCTTTCTACGCGGTGAGCCGCACCGTGTGGGTCGAGCCCACGACCGGCACCATCGTCAACGAGGAGGAACACCCGCGCATCTTCTGGGCCACGGATGCGCGCCAGGCCCAGGCCATGGTCGACGCCGATGACACACAAGAACGCGCGCTTCTCGACGTCCCCCTCTCCTGGTCCGACTCCACCCGCGCCGAACGCCTCGACTCGGTTCGCGGGGTCATCGACACGGTCAAGATCTTGAGCCTCGTGGGGTGGTTGGGCAAGGCCATCGGCGTGGTGTTGTTGGCAGTGGCGGCCGCGATGTTCATGCGCCGTCATTCGGCGCAGAGCGCGTAGGCGCCCGTGACTACTTCCCGTACGGTGCGCACCACCCTCGGCGCGTGGAGCGTGGTGCTCGTGCTCGCGGTGTGCTGGCCCTTCGTGCTGCCCGGCGAGTTCCTGTGGCGCGACATGGTGCTGCTTGACCGCCCAGCCCTGAGCGCCGCCGCCTTCGGCGCCGGTGACCTTCCCGCCCGCAATGCACCGCAGGACGGGGTGCTTGCCCTGCTCGGCGGGGCGTGGCTGGCCAGGGTCTTCATCCTTGCTGCCGCGAGCGCCTCGGCGTGGGTGGCGGGGCGGTGGGTGCGCGAGTCCAGCCCGTGGGCGGCAGCCGCGGCGATGGCGTGCGCGGTGGCCAATCCTTTTATCATCGAGCGCCTCCTGCAGGGCCAGTGGTCGTTGGCGGTCGCCGCCTGGCTGGCGCCCGTGATCGCGTGGGGTTGCCTCCATGCGCGCCCGCGCGTGGCGTGGTTGGCGCTGTGGGCCGCGTCCTTGACGCCCACCGGCGGCCTCTTCGGGGGGCTCATCGCGGTTGTCTGTGAGCGCGAAGGGCGAAGAAGATGGCTCTTCGCGGGCGGCTCAGTCTTGCTGTGGTTGCCGTGGCTAGTTCCAAGCCTCGTGGCCGGTTCGCCTACCACCCACGGCGACCCCGCCGCCCAGGCCGCGGCCTTCGCCCCGCGCGCGGAGGCCTACGTGGGTGCGGTCGGCTCGCTGCTCGGCTTCGGCGGCATCTGGAATGCCGCAGCAGTACCGGCTTCCCGCGCGCAGGGCTTCGCCCTGGCGGGACTTGCCGTCGCCGCCCTCGCTGTCCTGGGCGCTGCCCGCCTTCCCCGGCGCGAGCTGCGCCCGCTCGCGGCCCTGGCGGTTCTCGGCATGGGCCTGGCCATCCTCGGTGCGCTGGTGCCCGGGCTTACTGCGTACGCCGTAGAACACATCCCCGGCGCGGGCCTGTTGCGCGATTCCTCCAAGCTCACCTTACTCGCCCTACCACTGGCCGTGGCGGGCATCGCGTCCCTGCGCCAGCTTCCGGCCGCGCTCGCCCTGTGTGCCTGCCTGCTCCAAGCCCCCGATGCCCCGCGGGAGCTCGCCGTGTTGAAGCCACGAGAGACGGGCATCGACCGCCAGCTCATCGAAGAGCTCGACGGGCGCCTGACCTTCTTCGCCGACCGTCCCGCCATGGTCGAAGTCGACGGCGGCATCGCCCTCGACCCCTACTCCAAAGCCGCCAACAAGCTCGACTCCGGCGAGCTCACCGTAGACGGTGTGACAGTGGATGAGCCATCGCCGCATTACCTCGCGGCCGCCGAGGCCTGGAGTGAACGCGACCTCCACCGATTAGAAGAACTCGGCGTGGGCGCAGTCGTCGAAAAGGGAGGCATCGTTGCCACCACGAACGCGCAACCGGCACCCGCCCCGTGGGGGCTTAGCGCCGCCTGGTGCGCACTTCCGCTTCTAGCAGTTCTTCGAAGCGCGCGCCGGTTTTCTCCCACGAAAAAGTAGCCGCCAACTCGCGCGCCGCGTTGCCTAAACGGTGGCGGAGGGAGGGGTCGTCGACAAGCGTGCGCACCGCTTGCGCGAACTCCTCCTCGCGCTGCACCAGGACACCGGTCTCACCGTCGATAACGCTGTCTTGCAGGCCGAATGTATAACCCACCGTGGGAACCCCATGTTGGGCCGCCTCCATGACTGCCAGTCCCCAGCCTTCTTTACGGGAGGGCATGAGGTGCACGTCGGCACGCGCGAGGAGCGCATGTTTATAGTCCTCGGTGACCTGACCGCGGAAGCGCACGCGGTCTTCCACCCCGTGGGCCCGGGCGTACTCGCGCAGCTGGGACTCCCACCAGCCGGAACCGATGACGTCGAGAAGCGCGCCCGGAATCCGCGCCACGGTGTCCATGGCGTGCTCAATCTGCTTGTGCGGCACCAGGCGCGACAAGGTCACCAGGTGGATATCGGCCTCGCGCTCCAAGGTGGGCACGTGTTCCGGCAGGTGGTCCACGCCGTTTTCAATGATGTGCGCGCCACGAATGCCCAGCTTTTCTAGGTCGCGCTTCGAAGCCTCCGAGACCGTCACCCACGTGTTCTCGCGATACAGCGCGGGCACCACGCGAGATTCCAGGAACCACCCCAGCCGCGACAGGACGGGCCCGGCCACCGGCCACTGCTCGCGGTGGCAGTGGTGCGTCAGGATCACCACGGGCGCGCGGGTGACCAGGCGCGCGAAGAAGGGAATGCCGTTGTGGGTATCTACCACAACGTCAACGTCGCGCGCGCCGAACAGCATCCACAACAGTGCGCGCGGATACACGCTGAACTTGGCCCCGGCGCGCGAGTAGAGCACGCCGTTGCGGCGTTCGCGCTTCGCGGCGTTCATGTGGCGCGCGGTGCGGAAGACCACCTCGTGGCCCTGGGCGGCGAGGTACTCGCCGACGCGCTCGAGATAGCGCTCGGAACCGCCACCTTGCGGGTGGGTGGAATCGCGCCAGCACAAAAGAAGGATTCTCATGACGATGCTTTAGCCTAGTGGGTTATGAAACGCACTCGTGCCTTGGCCACACTGCGCCGCTCCTGGCGGCTGCTGCGCTCCTTCCGCTTTGAGCAGACAGCGCCCGCGATCTTTTATGGCGGTCTGGCTGAGGACACCGCCGCGCTTGTCGACGCCCTCTCCCGCGACCACTCCCTTTCCCTCACCGGCGCGCGCGTGCTCGACGTCGGGGGCGGTCCCGGCTATTTCGCTTCGGCCTTTGCCCAGCGCGGGGCCAGCTATGTGGGGCTGGAGCCGGACGTGGGTGAGATGGCCGCCGCCGGCATCGAGGTGGCCCAAGCCGTGCGCGGCGACGGCACGCGCCTGCCTTTTGCGGATAACACTTTCGACATCACGTATTCCTCCAACGTGGCCGAGCACATCCCGCACCCGTGGGCCATGGGCGAGGAGATGCTGCGCGTGACCAAGCCCGGCGGGCTGGTGGTCTTGAGCTACACGGTGTGGCTGGGACCTTTCGGCGGGCACGAGACCGGCCTGTGGGAGCACTACGTGGGCGGCGAGTTCGCCCGGGACCGCTATACCCGCCGCCATGGGCACCCACCGAAGAACGTCTTTGGCTCCTCGCTCTTTGCGCTTTCCGCACGCGAAGGCCTGGACTGGGCGCGCGGCGTGACGTCGCAAGGCTCGCAGCTCCTCGCGGCCTTTCCTCGCTACCACCCTGCCTGGGCCTGGTGGGTGACCAAGGTGCCGGTGCTGCGGGAGCTTGTGACCTCCAACCTGGTCATCGTCCTGCGCGCCTGATGGCTGAGTCAGACTTAGTCGAGGCGCCTGCGCAGAGAAGCCAGCCAGAGCGCCACGCCCACGGCCGCGAAGTACACCAGCGCCCCGTCACGGCCCCAAGGCGGGAATAGCGCCACGTCCTGGCCGGTAGCGAAGACGCCGTTGAGGAAGGGCAGCCAGCCGGTGAGGCGCGCGCCGCCGGGGATGAGCCACAGCGCGTTTTCTACCAAGAGCGCCCAGACCGTCAGCGCCGCGATGCTCAACGCCGGGGAGCGCAGCAGCCGGCCCAGCGCCACACCGTAGCCCACCGCCAACCACGCGTACACCGGGCCGAGAGCCACCATGCGCAGGCCCGCGAAGAAGTTCACCTGCCCATAGAGCACCGGGAAGAACGTGGGCAGGAGCAGCAGGCACAGGCTGACGCTGAGCAGTGTCGCGGCCGCCGCGAGCGCGCCCAGGAAGCACCAGCGGGCCAGCTGATCCAGCCCTGACCACGGCGCCGCCGCACGCAAGGCCCGCGATCCGGCGGTGGCCTGCGCCCACGCCCCCAATGCCGCAAACACGATGCTGCCCAGGTAGATGGGCCAATACGCCGCATTAGTAGTGTCCACGGACTGCGCCTGAAGGATGCCTCCCGCGGACTGGACGTGCTCCGCCACCGCTGCCACCCCGAAGGTCACCGCCAGCGGCAGCGCAAACCCCAGCGGCACGGCGACCCGCACCAGCGGGCCGCGCGCCCCGCCCAGGCGCACAGACTCGGCGCGCAGGCTTATCCGCCAGCGTTGCCACGCCTTCATGCCCGTGCCCCTAGCTCCGGGATCAGCGCCGCCACGGCGGATTCGAGGTCGGGGGCGCCGGTGGAGGCGATGACGTCCTCAAGGGAGCCGTGGGCAAGAGCCGTGCCCTGGCTGAGGATGGTTACCGAGGCGTCGGCAACCTCGGTCGTGGCCTCCACCTCGCGCAGATGATGCGAGGCCACGATCACGCAGCGACCCTCCTCCGCCCACGCGGCAAGCAACTCACGCAGCCACCACACGCCCTGGATATCTAGGCCGTTGAGCGGCTCATCCAGCACAATGTTGCGCGGGTTTCCCGCCAAGACGCTGGCGATCCCCAGGCGCTGGCGCATGCCCAACGAGTAACCTCCGATGGGGCGCCGCGAGGCCTCCTCGAGCCCGACGGCCCGCACCAGCGCCTCCGCCTTTTCCACCGGCGCGCCTGCGAGGGCGCACATCCACTGCAGGTGGCGCAGGCCGGTGTGCTGCGGTGAGAAATCTTCTGCGCTCAAGTAGCTGCCCACGTGGCGCAACGGATAGTCGGTACCGCGCAGCTCCCGCCCGTCCACCAGGACCCTGCCGCCGCGCGGGCGCAAGCTTCCGGAAAGGCAGCCGAGGAGCGTCGACTTTCCGGTGCCGTTAAGCCCCACGACGTAATTGATGCGGCCATCAGCGAAGGTGCAAGAAAGGTCGCGCACAGGCGCGGCTGTGCGGCGCGAGCCATACCAGTGGCTCAGGTTGTCAACGTCAATCACGCCGCCGCCTTAAAACGCGCCCGCGATGGGCAGGCCCACCGCATCGATGCCGTTGCGCAGCGAGTTCGTGGCCAGCTTCCAGCGCCCGTCGAGGTAGCGGAACTCCACCCGCAACGAGAGCGTGGGACGCCCGGCCGAGCTCGCGTTGAGCGTGGCACTCGCGGTGTTCCCCTCCACCGTCAGTGGCCCGCTAATCCGCTTCCAGCCCAGCGGCGGACGGAATATCCCCAGGTTGTAAATGGTTCTCGGCACCACCGTCCCCGGCAGACCAGCCTCGAGGTTGTGTGCCTTGTCCGCATCGGATCCCGGCGTGGCCACGAGCGCGTGCAGGACGCCGTTAAGGTCATCGAGCGTCGGCTCCGGGTTAGTAGCCGCAAAGCTCGCGCTGAAATCCCCACTGGGGTACCAGCCGGTGTTGGGGTCCTCCACCGTCTCATCCACCGCCTGCTCTGGCGCTGGGTCTGCCGCTTGATTCTCCTGCGGTGCCGGTTCCAACGCCACAGCGGGGGCGTCCTGCGCAACGCTTGGCGACGCCGCGGACGCCGCCGTTGTTGGTGCCGTTGTTGCCGCAGCCGCCGGCGCTGCGGAGTCGCTGCTCACGGGCACGCTCGGTTCGGCTGGCTGCGTCATCGCGGCACCCTGGGCTGCCGCCTGTTCCCACTTGCCTTGGCTGAGCTGCACGCCGAAACCCAAGACCAGCGCAGCGGCGACGCAACTGCTCACCACAGATACGCCAACCGTGGGCCAGCTGATCCCACGTGGGCGGGCCTCCATCACGCCGTCCGGCACGCCGCCGGCAACGTCACCGCTCTCACCGAAACTCATTGAGCAGCCGCGGCCGGCTTGGTCAGCACCACGCCGATGGCCTGCAGGTTGTCGCTGTATTTGTTGAACACCGAACGCATCGCGAAAACGCGGCGGCGGGCGTCGGGCATGCGCAAGACGTTAAAGGCGATACGCGCCACGCCCAGCACACCCTCGTCCTGCAAGTTGCGCTTGGCGCGCAGCAGCGCCATATCTGCATAGTGGCGCTCAGTCACCTCGAAGCCAGCCTCCCGTGCCACGCCGTCCCATTCCTTTGTGGTCAGCGGGCGGGCGTTGACGCGGATGGACGTGGCCAGCGCGCGGCGGATCTCGAGCTTCTGGGCGTCGTCAAGCGTGTCCGGCTCCAGGCACAGCTCATGGATGACATACCTGCCGCCCGGGCGCAGGATACGGAACGCCTCCGCCATGATCGCGGCCTTCCCCTTCTCGCCGTGCATGGTGAGCATGGCTTCGCCAAAGACGACATCCGTGCTGTTATCCGGCAAACCCGTGGCCTTGGCGTCATTGACCACCACGGTAGCCGAGGAAGCGCCGGCGAGGCTGGCCTTCGTGCGCGCCACGGCATCAGGATCCTCGTCCACACCGGTGTAGCTGCGCGGGCCTTCCGCCACGATCTGGCGGGCAGTGAGCCCGAGTCCAGGGGCCAGCTCCACCACGTCCTTGTTTTTCAGCTCGGCGGCGTCGATTAGCGTGGTGGTCATCTCCAGCCCGCCGGGGCGCAACACCTTCTTTCCCAGGCGGGCGAGGAGCCAGTGTCCACCAACCTCGGAGTCGGGACGATCGTGCATGGGCAAAGAAGAAGTTGTCATACAGCCAGAATATGCGAGACTTTCTCCATTTAAAAGGTTACCCTAACCTTATTGTGGCCAACCTAACATGCCAGAACGCGGCGACGCCCCGCCACCGCTGGGTGGAGGGGCGTCGGAAAGCAGCGGCGCGGAAAGCGGCGTTAGGAGGCAGCCTCAACGCGCTCCTTGAGGGCCTTGAACTGGTCCCACACCTCAGACGGCACGCGGGAGCCCAGGAAGGTCAGGTACTCCTTGTTGTCTTCCATGTCGCCAGCCCAATCAGCCGGGTTCACAGCGAGCGCCTCGCGGACATCCTCGATGTCGAAGTCCAGGCCGGTGAGGTCGATATCCTCCGGGCGGGCGGTGTGGCCCACGACGGTCTCGACGGCGTCGACGTTGCCCTCGATGCGGTCCACGATCCACTTGAGAACGCGGGAGTTCTCGCCGAAGCCCGGCCACAGGAAGCGGCGGTCTTCACCGCGGCGGAACCAGTTCACCAGGAAGATGGCCGGCATACGGTCGCCGCCCTTGTTACCCATGTCGATCCAGTGCTGCAGGTAGTCACCGGCGTTGTAGCCCATGAACGGCAGCATGGCCATCGGGTCGTGGCGCAGGGCGCCGACCTTGCCCTCAGCAGCAGCGGTCTGGCCGGAGGAGAGCAGGGCGCCGATCATGGTGCCGTGGTTCCAGTCGAAGGCCTGGGTCACCAGCGGGACGGTATCCGCGCGGCGGCCACCGAAGAGGATGGCGTCAATCTTGACGCCCTTCCAGTCATCAAACTCCGGAGCAGCAGACGGGCACTGCGTAATCGGCACGCAGTAGCGGGAGTTCGGGTGCGCCGCCTTGGTGGTGGAAGCCGGGGTCCAATCGTTGCCGCGCCAATCGATGAGGTGCTCCGGGGCCTCGCCCATTTCCTCCCACCAGACATCGCCGTCGTCGGTCAGCGCGACGTTGGTGAACAGGGTGTTGCCCGGCTCCATCGTCTTCATGGCAATCGGGTTGGAGTCGTAGTTGGTGCCCGGCGCCACACCGAAGAAGCCGTTCTCCGGGTTGACTGCGTACAGGCCGTCCTCGCGCAGCTTCATCCAGGCGATGTCATCGCCCACAACCTCAGCCTTCCAGCCCGGGATGGTCGGGGCGATCATGGCCAGGTTGGTCTTACCGCAGGCAGACGGGAAGGCGGCCGCGATGTGGTACTTCTTACCCTCCGGGTTGGTGAGCTTGAGGATGAGCATGTGCTCTGCCATCCAGCCCTCTTCCTTCGCCATGACGGAAGCGATACGCAGCGCGTAGCACTTCTTGGCCAGGATGGCATTGCCGCCGTAGCCGGAGCCGTAGGACCAAATCTCCTTGGTCGCCGGGAACTGCGTGATGTACTTCTTCTCGTTGCACGGCCACGCGACATCCTCCTGGCCCGGCTCCAGCGGAGCACCAACGGAGTGCAGGGCGTGGACAAAATCGCCGTTCTCACCAATCTTGTCCAGAGCCTGCTGACCCATGCGGGTCATGATGCGCATGGAGAGCACGACATAAGCGGAATCAGTAAGCTGCACGCCGAGCTTCGGGTCCGGGTCGCTGATGGGGCCCATGCAGAAAGGCACCACATACATGGTGCGGCCCTTCATGGAGCCACGGAAGGCCTCGGTCATCTCTTCCTTCATGGCTGCCGGCGGGGCCCAGTTATTGGTCGGGCCGGCGTCCTCGGCGGTCTCGGTGCAGATGAAGGTGCGGGACTCCACGCGCGCGACATCCGACGGGTTCGAGCGCGCCAGGTAGGAGTTCGGGCGCTTCTCCTCGTTGAGCTTAATCAGGGTGCCCTTCTCCACGAGCTCAGCGGCGAGACGGTCAGCCTCCTCCTGGGAGCCATCTACGAAGACGACCTCTTCCGGCTGGAAGAGCTCGACGCTCTCACTGATCCACGAAATAAGCTTCTCGTTCTTCGTGGGCAGTTCACCTACAAGGCCCTTAATGGTTGCGGTCATCTCACATTCTCCTGTGGTCGGTGTGGCCAGGGTGCTTTATATCGCCGAAGGTTTCCCCTATCGACGTTTCACCAACCAGAGTACGGATACTGGCGATAACAGAATGTGTAATACAGCCCACCCCGGTTATATCCACCCTGGTTAACCCGACTAACCCAAGGACAACGAAGTGTGAAATAGGGCACGCAACCACCAAAGATACCCCCGCACAGGGGTGGATTTTCTTTGGGTTGTCCATCCCGTACGCCCGTCCCGCTACCCCCACGGCGTCCTGTGTGGCCTCCACCTGGACGCCCCTCCGCCCTCCACGGCGCGGCACGTTGCCCCTCACCCCTGCTTAAGGGAACAATGTCAACTGATGAATAGTGCAGACTCCTCCCAGAATCCCGCCGCGCAGATGCCTCATGGTCGCGGCCTCCAGACGGATTTCAACGCCGAGTTCAACAATGATTTGGACTACCCACGCCTCGGCAACGTGACCTTCCGTCGCGGCACCCTCACCGACAACCAGAACGCCCTCTTCGAGGAGCACTGGCCTCAGTTGGGACGCCTGCTTGCCGACGAACCCCTCGACATCCCCGCCTGGTTCAACCGCGAGGGCGCCAGGACCATCGTGGAAATCGGCTCCGGCACCGGAACCTCCACTGCTGCGATGGCCCCGTTGGAAAAGGACACCAACATTGTTGCCGTCGAGCTTTACAAGCCAGGCTTAGCCAAGCTGCTGGGCTCCATTGTCCGCAACGATATTGAGAACATCCGCATGGTCCGCGGCGATGGCATCGAAGTTCTCATGCGTATGTTCGCGCCCGAATCCCTCGACGGCATCCGTATCTTCTTCCCGGACCCGTGGCCCAAGGTCCGCCACCACAAGCGCCGCATCATCCAATCCGGCACCCTCAACCTCTTCGCCTCCCGCCTGAAACCCGGCGGCGTGCTCCACGTGGCCACCGACCATGCCGGCTACGCCGAGTGGATTAACGAGCTCGTTGAGGTCGAGCCCTCCCTCGACTACAAGGGCTGGCCCTGGCCGGAGTGCCCCATCCTCACTGACCGCCAGGTCATCACCAAGTTTGAGGGCAAAGGCCTGGATAAGGAACACGTCATCACCGAGTACCTGTGGGAGAAGAAGTAATGGCCGGCACCTATCTTCTGGTGTGGGATGCACCCAACATGGACATGGGGCTCGGCGCCATCTTGGGCGGGCGACCCACCTCCGCACACCGCCCGCGTTTTGATGCGATTGGCCGCTGGCTGGTGGAGCTGGCCTTCGACAACGACGCCACCCCCGAAGCCGCCGTCTTCACCAACGTCACTCCCGGCGGCGCCGACGTCATCCGCCCATGGGTGGAAGCCATCCGCAACGTCGGCTTCGCCGTCTTTGCCAAGCCAAAGCTGCACGAGGACGATGACGTCGACCCCGACATGGTCGAATACATCAAGGCCAACCGCGAGAACCTCTCCGGTGTCATCGTCGCCTCAGCCGACGGCCAGAACTTCCAGCACCTGCTGGAACAGCTCTCTGCTTCCGGCCTGCCCACCTGCGTCCTCGGCTTCCACGAGCACGCCTCCTGGGCTGTGACCCATCCGGAGATTGAGTTCGTCGACCTCGAAGACATCGAGGGTGTCTTCCGCGAACCGCTGCCACGCGTTAACCTGGACAATCTGCCACCAGGCGGCGCCTGGCTGCAGCCTTTCCGCCCGCTGTCCGCGCTGCTTCCGGAGTGCGCGCCCGAGCACAGTTAGGAGCCGCATGTTTTATTCCTGGGGCCGTTTTTCCTATGCCCACCGCAAGGTCATCCCGCTCCTCATCGTCGGGCTCATCCTGGGCCTCTTCTTTGGCTTCGGCACGCGCCTTGAGGAGCGCATGAGCCAGGAGGGCTGGGAGGACCCGGGGGCGGCGTCGACAAGCGCGGCACAGATCGAGTTGGAGACCTTCGGCCGCGACAATTCCGGCGACGTCATCCTGCTTTTCGACGACCCCGATGCCCACGCCGCCGAGGCCAAGGCCTTCCTGGATGAGCTCCAGACCCAGTATCCGGAGCAGATCGACTCCGTCACCAGCTACTTTGATAAGCGCAACCCGAACCTCATCACGCAGGATCACTCCACGGCCTTCGCCGCCATCGGGCTCAAGGGTGACGGCGAGCAAACGCTCAAGGACTTCCGCGCCATCGAGGATTCCCTGCACTCCAGCGGGCTGCCCGTGCAGGTAGCGGGTGCCACTGCCGTGGCCGATGCGCTGGACGAGGGTATGGCCAAGGACATCTCCCGCGCGGAGAAGGCCGCTCTGCCGCTCGTCGGGCTGCTGCTGTTGATTGTCTTCGGCTCCGTCGTTGCGGCCTTCATGCCGCTCGTGGTGGGCGGGCTGTCCATCCTAGGTTCCTTGGGTATCCTTTCCATCCTGGCCGGCTTCCTGCAGGTCAACGTGTTTGCGCAGGCCGTCGTGACGCTGCTGGGCCTGGGCCTGGCCATCGACTATGGCCTGTTCATGGTTTCGCGCTTCCGCGAGGAGCTGGACAAGGGCCGCGATACCAAGGAGGCCGTGGCGATCACCACCGCCACCGCCGGCCAGACTGTGGTCTTCTCCGCCGCCATGGTGGCCGTGTCCCTCTCCGGGCTTTTCCTCTTCCCACAGGCCTTCCTTAAATCCGTGGCCTACGGCTCCATCTCCGCGGTGGGCCTCGCCGCACTCCTGTCGGTGATGGTACTGCCCTCGCTATTTGGCATGCTGGGTCACAACATCGACAAGTGGACCGTACGCAAGACCTCGCGCCGCGGACGCCGCATCGAGGACACGTGGTGGTACCGGATGCCGCGCTGGGCCATGGGCCGCGCGGGTCTGATGACCACCGCTATCTGCGCGCTGCTCATCGCGCTGACCCTGCCGGTGCTGGGCGTGAAGTTTGGCGGCATCAACGAGACCTACCTGCCGCCCAACCAGGACGCGCGCGTGGCGCAAGACCAGTTCAACGAGCAGTTCCCTTCCTTCCGCACCGAACCGGTCAAGCTCGTGGTGAAGAATGCGACTAATGAGCAGCTTGTCGACGTCGTCATGCAAGCCCGATCCATCCAGGGTCTGACCGAGCCGATGGGCCCGAAGACCGCGACCGTCGACGGCACCACCGTCCTCGGCGCCGGCATTCAGGACCGCGAGGATTACGGGCGCATCGTCCACGAACTCGAGAACATCGAGGCACCGGAGGGCGTGGAGCTGTATGTTGGCGGCACCCCGGCCATGGAGGTCGAATCCCTCGACGCGCTCTTTGAGACCCTCCCTTGGATGGCGCTTTACGTGGTGCTGGCCACCTTCCTCCTCATGGCGCTGGTCTTCGGCTCCTTCATCCTGCCGCTGAAGGCCATCATCATGACGCTGCTTTCCCTGGGTGCGACGCTGGGCATCTTGACGCTCATGTTCGTCGACGGCCTCGGCTCCGGCCTGCTCAACTTCACCGCCGGCCCGCTCATGAGCCCGATTCTGGTGCTCATCATCGCCATCGTCTTTGGCCTGTCCACGGACTACGAAGTCTTTCTGGTTTCGCGCATGGTGGAGGCCCGCCGCCGCGGTGCTTCCACGGACGAGGCCATCGCTGCGGGCACCGCGCACACCGGTGGCATCATCACGGCGGCCGCGCTCATCATGATCGTGGTCGCAGGTGCCTTCGGTTTCTCCGACATCGTGATGATGAAGTACATCGCCTTCGGCATGATTTTTGCACTGCTTATCGACGCCACCATCGTCCGCATGCTCCTCGTCCCCGCCGTCATGCACCTGCTGCGCGAGGACAACTGGTGGGCCCCGCGCTTCCTCACCCGCCTGACCCATCGCCTCGGCGGCGACAACGCTCCCGCTGCCGAGCCGGCCCTGGCCACCGCATCCGCTGCTGCACCGGCGCCCACCACCCCAGCGCTGAGCGATGAAGAGGCCGCGCCTACCGAGAAGGCAGGCACACCGGAGGATCCTGAGGTGCGGACGGAGGAGGCGTCGGCAAGCGAAGCTCCTGTACGCGGGGACCGCAGCGCCGACACCGACACCGAGCTCATCCCCTTCTCCGAGCTGGTGCAGCGCCTGAAGTCCACGGACGGTCGATGAATAAGAAGAACTGGCTGACCTGGATAATCTCCCTTCTGATTCTGGCCGCGCTGGCGTGGTTCTTCCGCGACCAGCTGGACTTTATCTCCGAGGGATTGCGCCGCCTGCGCCACGCTGAACCTTTCCCCGTGGTGCTGGTGGTGTTCTTCGCGCTGCTGTCCATCGCAGGCATGGCGGAGGTGATGAAGCGGCTCATCGGCGCCGGCGGCGTCAAGGTGCCGCTGCGCGAAACCTACGCCATCACGCTGGCCTCGAATGCCTGGTCCACGACTCTGCCGGCGGGCCCTGCCTTTTCGGCTTTGCTCACCTTCCAGGTGCAGCGTCGCTGGGGTGCGTCGGTAGCGCTGTGTAGCTACTTCCTGTTTTTGTCCTCGATCATTAGCTCGATGTTCCTCGCGCTCATTGGGCTCGGCGGGGTGTTTTTCCTCAACGCCGACATGGCTTTGGGCTCGTTGATCACCACGGTTGTCCTCATGCTCGCGGCACTCGGCGGCATCTTCGGGCTGACCTCACACCCGGTGACTCTTGAGCGCTGGCTGCGCAAGCTGCGGCCCGGCCCCAAGCGGGACCGCGCGATCCAGGAGGTGCGCAACCTCGGCGAGGTCCACCTTTCGCGTGGCCCCTTCGCTGTGGTTGCCGGGGCCTCCCTTGTGCACCGCCTGGCCGATATGGCCGCCCTGTGGGCTTCGGTGTGGGCGGTAACCGGCGAGATTCCGTGGCTGCGTGCCGGCGCCGACCACACCACCCTGGCAGGCGTCGCACTGGCCTTCCTGGCGGCGAAGCTGGCTGGCTCCGCGCAGGTCACCCCGGGTGGCGTGGGTACGGTGGAGGCCGCGCTCATCGCCCCGCTGGTGGCGACGGGCCTCACCGCGGTGCATGCCACCTCCGCGGCCATCATCTACCGGCTTATTTCCTTTGCGCTGATCACTATCATTGGATGGGTCATCTACTTCGCCCACTACGCCCGCGATGGTTTCTCTTACGCGGCGTTGAACCGGAAGGAATCCTAAATGCGCGTTGCCCCGCTTATCGACATCATCTCGCTCGTCCTCTTCGCCATCCTCGCCCGCCTGGCGCACGGCGGCCTGAGCTTTAGCTCCTGGGTCGATGCCTTCTGGCCGTGGACCGTGGGCGCGCTCGTGGGCTGGGTCATCATCATGGCAGCGAAGCTGAGCGGCCTGTGGCGGGAGGGCGTCGTCGTGTGGCTGAGTGCCATTATTGGCGGCATGGCTCTGTGGATGCTGGTCAATGGCCGGCTGCCGCACTGGTCCTTCCTCATCGTGGCCACCGTGATGTCGGCGCTGTTCTTCTTTGGCTGGCGAGCCATCGCGGCCTTTGCGTCCCGCTCGCGTGCCTAGAACTTCACCAAGTTTTCCATGGCCTGCTACCTGTCGGCCTCACACACCTGGATCCAGCCTTGTGGGGCCTTGCGAGTGGCTGTTTGAGCTGGGTTTTTAGCGCTCCGGTTGCGGGGGTGTGCGGCCCGGTTTAGTGTGTGGGGCATGAAGTTGGGGGACTTACTCGGGGTACTTGCTCGCGGCATGCACGTCGTTTCTTTGTGCGCGGGCCACACACGCGATGACATGCTCGCGCTGGGTGCGACGCCGCGCGTAGCGCGGCAGCTCGAAGGCCTGCACCGGATCTATTTCGGGCAGACCGCCTACAGCGCCAAGCAGCGCCGCGCGCGTAAAACTGAACACGCACTGGATACGCTGGTGCAGATTGAGCGCCATGTCGCGCGAGTCAAGGACTCGCGCAAGGCGTGGGACCTGAGAGTGGAGCTGTGCGAGACTCCGGCGGGTGAGATCGCGGGCCTGGCGAAGCGGCGCCTCGCGGAGCTCAGGCCCGAGCCCAGCCCCGGAGTGCGGGTGCTGCGCCGAAAAGGCGGCATGCACAGCCTCATCATCACGGATCGGCCGCGGGCGATTGCGAATCTGGTGGGCGCGCTCAAAGCCACCTCCGCGGACCTGCTGAAGGCGGTCCACGAAGTCTTTGCAGGCGGCGGCGCGCCCACACCTGTCCTGCATGCGCACGTTCTTGTGCGCCTAGATCAGCTCGACACGATCGTGCGCGGCGAGGGTGACGACATCATTCTGCAGGCAACCGACGGCGGCACCATGACCGGCGCAGAGTTTATCCGCACGCAGTTTGCCGAGCGCGGCTTCGTCTCGCTCTTCCACCCCGTCGAAGGACCCGTCAATCTCTATTACGGCAGCCGCTTCGCCAACGACAAACAGCGCCTCCTGCTCAGCGCGGAGCATCCGACGTGCGCCTGGCTCGGGTGCAATAAACCGGCCGCGGAATGCCAGATGCACCACATCAGACGGTGGCAAGATGGCGGGCCAACCAACATCAACAACCTCGTCCCGCTGTGTAAGTACCACAACGCGATCAATGATGATGACCCCGCCCGACCCACCTATCGCGGGCACATCGACCGCATCGAGGGACGGATGGCGTGGCTACCACCCGGCGGTGGGCCACCAGTGCTGATACCCAGCCCCGTCTGGGCTGACCTGCGGTAGGAATTCCCGCACCCCTGAGTCGCACCGCGACCCTAGGGCTCTTCGGCGATCCCGCATTCAGAGTTTTAGCGCACCGCGCCTTCTCAAGGCGCGTTGACTCCCTCGGCCACACGAGCCAGGGCATAAAGAAACCCTCCCCGCTTCTGAGCCGCTCACGTTGGACTGAGCAATCAGTCCAACGGGGAGCCGCACGTGTGGCGGAGAGGGGTGCGCGCGAACGCTACTTCGAGCTCAGGGACGAGCCAGAGATGGTCACGCCGACGCGGTTGAGCAGCATGATAACGAGGTTGATAACGTCGCCGCTGAGGTCAAGAACGCTAGACAGCATTGAAGTGCTCCTTTGATTGAATTCCTAGTCCTTAAACTTATCGGATAGAACGGGCCCGCACGTTACGCCGAGACACAAAATTCAGCGCGATCCGCAGGCCTTCTTCAGCTTCTATCCTGACTCAGACGACGCTAGAGCGGGGAGATGGTGTGCTTCTTGGGCAGGTCCTTCTCCTGCTTATCGGCAAGCTGGCGCAGCGCGCGGCGCAGGGCCAAGCGCGACTCAGAAGGCTTAATCATGCCGTCGAGGTAGCCACGCTCCGCAGCGACATAGGGCGCGGTCATGGTCTCGTCGTAGAAGTCCATGAACATCTTCTTCGTCATGGCGCGCTGCTCCGGGGTCTCGGCGGCCTCGAGCTGCTTGCCCGCAATCATGACCACGGCGGCGGCCGAGCCCATCACGGCAATCTGGGCCGTCGGCCACGCCAGGTTGATATCACCGGTCAAGTTCTTCGAGCCCATCACGGCATAGGCGCCGCCATAAGCCTTGCGCACAATCAGCGAGACCTTCGGCACGGTAGCCTCCACCACAGCAAAAGCGAACTTCGCGCCGCGGTGAATCAGACCGGCCTTCTCCTGGTCCACGCCCGGCAGGTAGCCCGGCGTATCCACCACGAAGACCAGCGGGATGTTGTAGGCATCGCAAATACGGATAAAGCGCGCGCCCTTATCGGCGGCATCCGCATCGATGCAGCCCGCCGAGTGCATCGGGTTATTGGCCACAAAGCCCACGGCCTTGCCATCAATACGGCCAAAGGCGGTAATGACGTTGGGGGCGTAGTTTTCCTGGATCTCGATGAGATCGTCATCGTCGCCAAGCTGTGTGAGCAGGTCCATCATGTCGTAGCCGGCGTTCGTGTCATCCGGCATGAAGGAATCCAGCTCGGTGTCTTCAGCCACCTCGTCATCAGAAGGTGCGTCGAAGACCGGAGACTCGTCGAAGCAGGTCAGCGGCAGGTGATCCAGCAAATCGCGCACCAAGTCAAAGGCCTCATCCTCCGAGGGCACCACAACAGACACGTTGCCGTTGAGCTCCTGCTGGCGCGCAGAGCCGAGGTCATGGGAAGAGATCTCCTCGCCTGTGACTTCCTTGATCACGTTCGGACCCGTCACGTACATCTCCGCCTCACCATCGACGGCGATGATGAAGTCCGTGGTCACCGGCGCATACACCGCGCCACCGGCGGACTTGCCCATCATGATGGAAATCTGCGGGCTGCGACCGCTAAGCGGCAGCTGGCGGCGGGCAATCTCGGAGTACATGGCCAAAGACGTCACCGCGTCCTGAATGCGCGCACCGCCGGAATCCTGAATACCGATAACTGGGCAACCAATCTTGATGGCCAGGTCCATGATGTCGGTGACCTTCTTACCAAAGGTCACGCCCACGGAACCGCCATAGACCGTCTTATCGTGCGCATAAATGCACACCGGGCGGCCATTGATGCGGCCGTGACCGGTGACCACGCCGTCGGAGTAAATCGCGTCCGGATCACCGGGGGTCTTGCCCAGGGCGCCGGTTTCGACGAAAGAGCCTTCGTCGAGAAGCGCGGCGATGCGTTGGCGCGGAGTCGAGCGGCCGGCCTCATCGCGACGGGCCCGGGAGCGTTCACTGCCGGGGTCCTGGGCGCGCTCGAGGCGCTCGCGTAGGTCCGCTAGCTTGTCAGCGGTACTAGTCACTTCCGAATCTTCTCCTCGATCCATTCCTCCATGTGCTTGCCCACGATACCGATTGCCGGCTCGTCAGGAACCGCCAGGTGGTCGCCCGGCAGCTGCACAATCTCCAGATCCTTCACGATAACGCCCCAACCGCCGTCCGGGTTAACTTCGGCATAGGCCGGCTCGAGCTCGATGGCGCCATCATGCATGCGCTCGGAGCGGAACAGGATGACGGGCACGCTTACCGACGCCCACCGTCCCATATCCAGCGAACCCAAAATCTGGTTATCCACGAAGGATGCGCGCTGGTGCTCCAGCACACCGGCGGACAGGCCGTGTTCGGAAGCGTCGGTGGAGCTGAGGAATTCCGCGAGCATGGCCATGAGAGCATCTTCGCCCACGGTCTCCAGCATCTCGTAGGGCGGCTCGAGGTCCAGGCCATAGGTCTTCTTGGCGAAGGCGGCGTAGCGCCCCCAGCGGGCCTTGGTTTCCTCCAGTGTCTTCGGCGCTGGGTTAGCCGGCTGGGTGGTATCCAGCAGAGCGATAAAGGCAACCTCAGCAGTATCCTCGCCGCGAGCTTGACGCTCCTGCAGCTGGTAGGCCACCTCATAGGCCAGCGCGCCGCCGAAGGACCAGCCGCCAAGCACGACCTTGCGGCCGCGCGCGTAGTGCAGGATGTCCTCGATGTAGGCGGCGGCGCGATCCTCCAGGCTGCCCTCGAGGCGCTCCACGCCGTAGACGGCGACGTCGGCAGGCAGGCGGCGAGTCAGCGGCTGGTAGACCACGGTGGTGCCGCCGGCCGGGTGGAACATGAAGACGGCGGGGCCGTCGGCCTCGCGCAGGACACGGATATTGCCCTCGACCTCAGTCTCCAGGCCTTCGCGGACGAGGTCCGCCAGGTTCTCCAGCGCTTCGGCTTCCTGAACCTGCTGCGCGGTGACCTCGATGCCGGCGCGCTCGGTGAGGCGCTCGGCAATCTTTTCCGCCACCTCATCGCTGACCTGCGGCAGCGCGGAGGTCACTCCGGCCGCGGCCTTGCCCGTGAAGGTGGCCCAGGTGCCGAAGACCATGCGCTCCGAAGCATCGCGCGGCGCCACGCCGATGCCTTCGCCGCTCTTCGCGGAAGATTCTTCAGTGGAGTTGCCCTCCGCGGTGAGCGCGGAAGGTGTATCAGCGACCGCGTCGGCCGGCGCCTGTGCGGCAGAACCGGGCTGCTCGGACACGGCCTCCTCGACCATGGTGATGACGTCGGCGAGGGAGGCGTCGCGAAGCGCCTGCACCTGCAGCGGCGGAATCTGGAAGTCATTCTCCACGCGGTTCTTGATGCGCATGCCCATGAGCGAATCCAGGCCGAGATCAATGAGCGGCAGCTCACGCGGGAGATCGGAGACGTCGTAGCCCATGGACTCCGACACGATGAGCGCCAAGCGCTCCTCCACGCTCTCCTTCTCCGGGTCCCAGCGCACGGCATCGGCGCCCACATCGGGGTCAGCGAACTGCGGCGCAGTCACCGCCTGCGGCAGGCTCGGCTCCGGGGCCGCAGCGGGTTCGGCAAGGTTGAGCGTCGACGCAAAACCTTCCGCGATGAGCTTGGTCGTCGCACCATCCACGTAGTGCACCGCCAACGACAGCCCGCCCAGCGTGCGGCGAACAATCGTGGTGACCTCGCCCTTCGCGGGCAGGTCGAGGTGCTCCTCGCTCGCCGCGATGTGGGCGCCCGGGGTCACGGCCTCGGCGGCAGCCTCCAGGATGGCCAGCGCGCTCGGCGCCTGGTCAGCGTTCGTGGAGAACGCCACCGCGCCCTCCGGCAGCGTCACGCGCGCTCCCGGCAGGCCGGATACGCCAGAAGAAGGACGAGCGTTGGTCCAGAAACGCTGGCGGCGGAAGCGGGTATGCGGGGCGGCGACAAGCGCACCGGAACCAAAGACCTTGGTGTAGTCCACCGGAGTACCCGTGACGTAGAGCTTGCCCAACAGGTCCAGCAGCGACTCGGTGGGATCCATCTTGCGCTTCAGGCTGTAAAGCAGCTGCGCATCCGCCTTGCCCGCGGCAAAGGCGGTGGACATCAGGCCCATGAGCGCAATCGGGTTCGGGGAGATCTCCACGATCTGCGTGTGCCCAGCCGCAAACGCCGCCTCCGTCGCATCCTGCAGGTAGACGGGCTTGCGGGTCATGCGGATCCAGTAATCCTCATCGTGCAGCACCGCACCCGGGCGGTAGACCTTGCCGCGGTCGACGGAGGAGAAGAGCGTCGTGTGCAGCGGAGCGGCTTCCATGCCGGCGATTTCCGCATAGAGCTCACCCAACAGCGGATCCACAGCGGAGGTGTGCCCCGCGCCCTTGACGTTGAGCGCGCGGGCGAACTTGCCCTCGCCGTCGAGCTTCTCCACCAGCGCGAGGACCTCCTCGCGCGGGCCGCCCACGGTGGTCATGCCGGGGCCGGTGTAGACGGCGGGCTCGATGGAGCCTGGCAGGGCGTCGATCTCCTCGGCGGAGAGCTCGACGACGGCCATGGCGCCCTGCTGGTCGTCGGGAAGCGAGGCCTCGCCCTCCCCCATGAGGCGCGCGCGGTGGCAGGCGATGCGCATGGCCTCCTCGGCCTTAATGCCGCCCGCAGCGTAGGCCGCGCCGATTTCGCCCATGGACATGCCGATCACACCCGCCGGGCGCACGCCGAAGGTGGCCAGCAGGTCCGTCAGCGCGATCTGGATGGCGGTGATGGCTACCTGCGCGGTTTCGGTGTTGTAGGTCTGCTCGTCATCATGAACCAGCTCCAGGATGGACCAGCCGGATTCGCGCTGGACTACGACGTCGAGCTCCTCCAAGCGCGCGAGGAATTGCGGCGAAAGGGCAATCATGTCCTTGGCCATCTTGCGGTGCTGGGAGCCGAAACCGGAGTACATGAACACCGGGCCGTGCACCGTCGGGGAGTCCGCCGCGGCGATGCCGACGGAGACGGTTCCCTCGGACACCTGACGCAGGCGCTTGACAGCTTCTTCGCTTGACGACGCCACCACTACCGCCCGCGAGCGCCCATGGTTACGGCGCGCGAGGGTGCGGGCCAGGGAGAGCAGGTTCGGGTTCTCGGCTTCGATGTAGTCCGCTAAGTCGGCTGCGGCTGCGGCGCGGCGCGAGGGCAGCAGGCCGGAAACGGGCAGGGCCACCGGGTGGCCTTCGCCGATGGCGACCTGCGGGGCGTCCTGGTGGGTCAGCCCGCGGTAGTCGGTCAGCACCACGTGGGCGTTAGTGCCGCCAAAGCCGAAGCCGGAGACACCAGCGATTCTCTGGCCGGAGTACTCGGGCCACTCGCGCGGGTCTTCGACGACTTCGAGGTGCTCGGCGTCGAAGTCGATATAGCGGTTCGGGCCCGCGTAGTTGATGTTTGGCGGGATAACGCCGTGGCGCATGCCCTCGATGACCTTGATGAGGCCCACCACGCCGGCCGCGGACTCGGAGTGGCCGATGTTGGTCTTGGCGGAGCCCAGCAGGGTCGGGTTATACGGTTGGCGGCCCGGGCCCAGCACGCGCCCCAACGCGGTGGCCTCGATGGGGTCACCGAGGATGGTGCCGGTGCCGTGGGCCTCGACGTAGTCGACGTCCTGCGGGCGGATGCCGGCGTCGGCGTAAGCGCGCTCGAGGACGTCGACCTGTGCGTCCGGATTGGGGGCGGTCAGGCCGTTGGAGTGGCCGTCGGAGTTGACTGCGGAGCCCTTGATGACGGCGTGGATGGTGTCGCCGTCGCGTTCAGCGTCTTCGAGGCGCTTGAGCACGAGCACACCGGCAGCGTCCGCGCGGACGATGCCGTCGGCGTCGTCGGAGAAGGCGTGGATGGCGCTGGTGGGCGAGGTGACACCCAGTTCGCTGAAGCCGATGGAGGCGTGCGGCGAGGCCAGGATGTTCACGCCGCCGGCGAGAGCCGTATCAGCTGCGCCTACGCGCAGGTCCTTGACCGCCTGGTTGACCGCCACGAGGGAAGCCGAGCAGGCGGTGTCCACGTTGAGGGAAGGCCCGCGCAGATCGAAGGCATAGGACAGGCGGTTGGCCACGATCGCCGAGGACGTGCCCGTCAACGCATAAGGGTGCATCTCGGCGGGGTCGGCGGTAATCAGCATGCCGTAGTCATTGTTGGTGGAGCCCATGTAGACACCGGTGGCGGTGCCGCGCAGCTGGTTGGCGGGCAGACCGGCGTCTTCGAGGGCCTCCCACGCCACCTCCAGGAGAATGCGCTGCTGCGGGTCCATGTTGGCCGCCTCCAGCGGGGAGAGGCCGAAGAACTCGGCGTCGAAGGAAGCGATATCCTCGATGTAGCCGCCGTCGGTGTTCTGCTGCTCCATCTTCTCGCTGGTAATCGGGTCAGAGGAGTACTCCGACCAGCGGCCGACGGGCAGCGGGCCGGTGCCGGCGCGGCCCTCGACGAGCATGTTCCAGAACTCGTCGACATTCTTGGCGCCCGGGAAGCGGCCGGCATAGCCGATGACGGCGATGTCCCCGCCCGCGATGGCGGCCGAGCGCGGTGCCGCCGCTCCCGGCGCGCTGTCTGCCGGGGCGCCGGCGGCGCCGTTGACGAGACGCTCGGCCAGCTGCGCGATGGTGGGGTACTCGTAGGCCACGGTGGGCTCGAGCTTGATGCTGAGGAGGTTTTCTAATTCGCCGGAGAGGACTACTGCGTCACGCGAGGACAGCCCGAAATTCTCCAGTGGCTTGGTGTCCGTGATTTCCTCTGCCGACAGGCCGGTGGTCTGCGCAACCCAGGTGCGCAGCCAGCCACGAAGCTCTTCAACGGTCATAAATCTCTAGCTTTCTTACGCGGACTAAAATTTTCTATCTATGCGGTCGATTTTGCGCAGCACAAAAGCGCGCACATCGATGCGTCTAAAGGGGTTATCGGACGATTATCTCACTTTGTTAACTTAGGTCTCATAACCGACATACCCACAGGCAGCGGCAACCCCCGCCCCCACGGCTCACGCGGGGAACGGGGGTTGAATGGTGCGGGGCCTTTAAGAGGCGAGGTAGCTCTTCTTGGCCACGCGGCGGGCAATCTTGCCCGAGGAGGTGCGCTTGATCTCGTTAGCGCCGAACCACTGGATGACGGCCGGGGTCACGCCGTGGTTCGCGGAGACCGCGGAGCGGATGACCTCGGATGCGGCGGCGTCATCGGCCGGGTTGGCGTCGTCGGCGCGCTCGATGAGCAGCACGAGCTCCTCGGTGCTGCCGCCTTCCACGGAGAAGGCCGCGATGGAGTCCGCGCGCACGTGGTCCGAGGCCTCCTGCACGGTGCCTTCGATGTCCTGTGGGTAGTGGTTGCGGCCAGCCACCACGATGAGGTCCTTGAGACGACCGGTGATGTACACCTGGTTATCCACGATGGCCGCCAGGTCCCCCGTGGCCAGCCAGTTGTTGTCCTCCGGCGCGTTCGGCACGCGGGTGCCCTCCGCCAGGCGCTCCCCCAGCGTGTTGTGGAAGGTAGAGGCAGTTTCTTCCGCGCGGTCCAAGTAGCCGGCGGCACGGTTCTCTCCATGCAGCCAGATCTCGCCCACGCGGCCATCCGGCAGCTCGACCTTGGTCTCCGGGTCCACGATGGTCAGGTGCTGGGCCACGACGCTCTGACCACAGGAGGCGTAGGCCACGGAGTCCGCGGACTTCTCCACGATGACTGCTTCGCCCTCGGCCAGACGCTCGCGGTCGAAGTGGGAAATGATCGGGCGCTCCAGAGTCTGCGGGGTGGTGACGATCAGCGAGGCCTCCGCCATGCCGTAGGAGGGGCGCAGGGTCTCACGGCGCAGGCCGTACTCCTCCTTGCCAAAGACCTCCCAGAAGGAATTCACCGCGGACTCCGTGACCGGCTCCGAGCCGATCACGATGCCATCGACGTTGCTGAAGTCCAGCGTCTCCCCCGCCGCCGGAGCACCGTAGCGCGCGGCAAGCTCGAGGGCGAAGTTGGGAACCACGGCGTAGGTTCCCTGCAGCTGCTCATCGATGGGCTGACGCTTGAGCTGGTCAATCCAGCGCTTAGGCTGCTGGACGAAGTCACGCGGCGTCATGATCTCCAGGTTGACGCCCAGGATGGTCACGAAAACCGCCAGGATGATGCCCATGTCGTGGTGCATCGGCAGCCAAGAAACCACGCGGGCCGGCAGCTTAATCTGTACCGCGGTGAAGATCTGCAGCACGTTGGTCATGATGTTGCGGTTGGTCAGCAGCACGCCGGCCGGGGTGCGGGTGGAGCCGGAGGTGTACTGCAGGAAGGCCGGCTGGTCCAGCGGCGCGGTCTGCAGCGCGGCAAGCGCGGCCTTGCCTTCCTCCGTCTCCAGCGGGTTGACCCAGCTCTGTGCCAGCGAATCCGGCAGGGAGTCAATGGAGATGATACGCGGGCGCTCGGCCGCCGGGCGGTCCGAGAAGTACGCGCGGTTGGCGGCAGCGGACGTGTTGTTGGTCAGCACGATCGACGGGTTGGCATCGCCGAAGACCGCCCGCAGGTGGTCGGTGTGGCCGGGCTCGTTCGGATCATAGAGCGGGATCGGGGTCATGCCGGCGTACATCGCGCCCAGGAAGCCGAAGATGTACTCGGGGGAGTTGCCCGCCAGGATGGCGACGCGGTCCCCCATCTTGCCCACCTGCTGCAGGCGTGCTGCTACCGCCTTGATGCGGGTATTGACCTGGGAGCGGGTGATATCACGCGGGGTGCCTTCCGGGTTATCGGTATAGACCCACTGACGCATGACCGGGCGATCCGGGATTCCCGCCTGCTGCTCCGCGGCATAGACGTGTTCGGCGAGCCCCGCCAACGTGAGGTGAGGCGGCAGGGCGATGTTGCCCTTCTCGTCGAAGAACTGGCCGATCAAGGCTTTCAGGTCCATGTGGGAAAGCTCCTTCGTAGGGTAGAGAGGGGCACACACCCCTACTTCACGTACTTTTGACATTGAAAATATCAGAAGGAGTGTGCCGAACGTTACATGGCGCGCGGGCGGGACGTCGTCAAGCGCTACTGCGCGTCGATGGTGTCCTTAGCCCACTGCGTGACCCACTGGTTGGTGGTGACCCCTTCGATAACGTCCGGATTGTAGGCATACAGTGCATGAACGCCGTTGGCGTCGATGAGGTCACGCGCTCGTTCGAGCCCGTTGCTCACGTCCAGGGGTGCATCGCAGATGGAGTCATTCGGCGCACAGATTTGGAAAGTGCGGTCCGCCAACTCCCCGAAGCCATTGGCGCGCGCACCGCGCATGGTGGCGCCCGGGACGATGCCCTGAATCAAGGTCGACACCGGCTGCAGGGCAATCTCCGCGCCCACGCCGCCGACGTGCGCACCCGGGTTAATGCCCACGCCGTCCTGGCGCCGGCCGTCCGCAATGAGGGCCACACCCGCCACGCTCTCCGCGGGGATGGGTCCATTGCCGCCGCCGATGCGGTCCGCCACATCACCCGCGATGACCGCTCCCTGCGAAAATCCGCTCAGGATGAACTTCGTGTCCGGGCAGGTCTCGTGCATGTAGGTCAGCTCGCCCTCGAGGCGCGAGGTGCCTTCGTTGCGGGAATCGTCGTAGCTCATCTCGTGCTGCGCGTTGATGTTCTTAAACTGCGCGGTATAGGGCAGTGTCCACACCTTGACGTCCTCGGGGACGTAGGCCTCCTTCAGGGGATTCGTGATCGAGAGCATGAAGGAATTCGGGTTCGCGCCCGGGTTGATCGGATCATCGTCCGCAGCGGATTCCCACGTTCCCGGCGCGGAGATGAATTCCACGCGCGGGCACCAGTCCGGCTGCTCGGGGGCCGTGTTGTCCTCCTCCTGGGAGGGGGCAGGCTCCGCAAGGTTTCCTTGTTCCCCTTCCTCGCGGGTGTTGAGGAAGTGAACCGCTCCCCCGCCAATCAGGGCGAGGAGGACGACCACGGCAAGGACGGTCAGTGTGTTACGCATGGTTTTACGCATGAAGAAATTTCTACCTTGACAAGGCGCGGGATTGGCTGGAAAATCCCTGCCACATTACTGAGCGCAGAGCTTGTTGCCCTGCTCGGTGATGAGCTGGACTACGTCCTCGTGGCTGAGTTCCGTGCGGCCCTGCTCAATGAGCTGCCCGGCCACAGCCGGCACGGTGACGGCATCGCCCTGGCAGGAAGCCTGCGCAGCACCCACCAGTTGGTCTTCTACGCCGTCGACGTTCACGCCTTTCTCAGCCACTGCAGACAGGAAGTCTTGGTCCGGGCCTTGCGCGGGCGCGGGAGAGGGGATTTCGGAGATCTCGCGCGCACCGCGGTCTTCCGGTTCCTCGCCTGACGTTCGCTCGGAGGGTGCGGATGCAGAGCTTTCGGACGCCTTGCTTGCCGACGACTCACCACTCGCCGCCGAGGAGCGCTCCAGCGGCGCCACGGAGGTTTCGGTGGCATCGCCCTCGTCGACGGTGGCGGAACCGCAAGCGCTCAGCAAGGTACCGGCCGCAAGCAGCACCGCCGCACCAGCTGCTGCGGTGGGACGGGCAGAGAAAAGACGCATGGCAGTTCCCTACTTCTTATCCGCCTGGACCTGGCCCATGACCTCACGGATGACGCCGTGCTGGAAGGACTGGGTCAGCCCGCCTGCCGGAATGGAGGCGTAGTCCTTGGTGGGCCAGCCAAACTCGCCCTGCTCCCAGCCGTGCTTGCCCCACTCGTCGAAGATCTTGCCCTTGAGGATGTAGTGCGCGCCGGAATCCATGGACCAGTAGATGTTGCCGTGCTCGAATTCCTGGAAGAAGCCGCCGTTAACGGCCTTCTCCTCGCCCACCGGGTAGCCCAGCTCGGACTCGGCAGCCTTCAGCTCCTTGTACTTCGCGCCGATAGCACCGTGCACGATGTGGGTGGAGCCATCCGGGTTGCGGGTCAGCACGCCGTTCTCGAAGTCCTGGACCTCGCCCTCGCCAACCTTGCGCGGCTCGGATACCGGGTACTTGAGGTCGCCACCCTCGAAGCCGTTCTTGCCCCAGGCGTCGAAGAGCTCCTTAGAGATCGGCCAAGCACCGGTCTCCGGGGTCCAGTAGATGGAACCGTGCTCGAAGTGGACGTAGCGGCCGCGGCCGTCCGGGGTCTTCTCCTCACCGGTCTTCGGGAAGCCCAGCCAGGAGGTCGGGCCACCGAGCTCGGAGTAGCGGGCACCGATGCGGCCAATGACGGCGTGGGCACCGGTCTCCGGGGACCAGTAAGCGGTACCGGCCTGGAAGTCCTGGGCCTTGCCGCGATCGGCAACGTCATACTCGTTGTTCACGCAGTTACCGATGATGCCGGACTTGGTGGCTTCAGCGATAGCACCGATCGGGGTGCAGTCAGCGCCGCGGTCGCTCTTGTCCAGGCCGAGGGAGTCAGCGATGTAGGGCCAGGCCTCGGTCATCTCAAACTGCCAGTATTCCCAGCTGTGTACGCCGGTCGGGCGGAACTTGACCACCGGCTCCACGCCAGCGCGCTTGGCGTAATCAACGAAGGTCTGGGTGGACATGCGGGAGATGGCCTCTAGGCCCACGCCGGCCAGGTTGGCCTGACCCTTGGCCACCGAGCCGATCTGGCCATAGTCATCCTTGCCGTTGCCGGCGGAGACGTAGACCTTCATGTCCTTGAGATTCTCGATACCCAGCTTCGGATCATTGTCGATCCAATCCTGGGAGTAGAGGTCACCCCACATGTTGGTGGAGGTGAATCCGCCAGCATCAGCCTGGGCGGCGGTTATAGCCTCCGGCATACCGGTGGTGGTGGTATCGAGGTAGCCCGAGAAGGAGCCGACGTACTTGAAGGCCCAGGGATTGCGCTCAGCCAGGTTCATGGCGGCGGTACCGCCCATGGAGATACCGGTGACGGCGCGATTGCCGTTGGAGCGGTAGCCCTTCTCCAGAATCGGGATGAGCTCCCGCATCAAGAAGGTCTCCCACATGTAGTGCCTGCCGTTGTCTTCCTTCTGCCAATCGGAGTAGAAGGAGGACTCGCCGCCCACCGGCATGATGAGGTTGACGTTGCGGTCAGCGTACTGCGACAGGATGTTGGTCTCGATGGTCCAGCCGGACTCATCATCGCGGGCGCGCAGGCCGTCCAGCGCCCAGACCTCCGGGAAGGTCTTGTCCGGGCTGGAGTACCAATCGCGCGCGAGCTGGATCTGCACGACCTGCTCCTTGCCCGGCATGGCAGCGGACTTGATGTAGACCATGAGGTGGCGGTTGGTCAGGTACTCAACGCGGGAGACGGATACGCCCTCCGGCAGGCCCTCAATCTCCGGGTATTCGGTATCTACCGGGGTACGCTGCGGCGGATTAGAGGGAGCGAAAGAATCGGAGAGGTTGGAGCTGCCCAGGAGATCAGTAATGCCCTCGGTAGAGGAGCTTGAAGACTGCGCGTTGGCGATAGGCAGCAGCGCAAAGCCCACTGCCACAGCAGTAGGCAGTGCGGCGATGGTCAGGCCCTTGCGGGCTGCGGACGGGGAACGCAGGCCGGAAACTTTGGCGGACCGGCGGGGCTGAGTTGACGCAGTGTTCGGCATTGAAGAGTCCTTGTAGGGGTAAATCGAGATGCGGGCACGCGGTGCCGCAAGCGGGGCTCCGCAGGTTCCCCTCCTGCGGAACTCGCCGCCGCACGCGTGGTGAGCGGTCTAATGTGTTCTCAAGTTTAAGTTTAACTTGAGACTTTCGGTAGGGGGACACGCCCAGCAATCCAATGAAAAAGCCGCCGTACACAGTGGCACGGCGGCTAGGCAGTAGATACTTACCAGGCGTTCATTACGTTAAGCACCTGCGGCTTGGAGCGCTCGAGTTGGTATCCGAACTGCTCCCAGTTGTGCAGGCCCTGGGCCGGGTAGTTCGTCTGCAGGCGAACACCCGAAGCGCGGGCCCTCAGCTCCCACAGGCGGGTCGTGCCGTTAGCAAAGCCCTCCAGCGCCACGCCGGCCGCGATGTGCTCCGGACGGTAGCGCTGCTGATCCAGCGGCCCCGGGATGCCGGAGGCGGCGGAAACATACACGTCCGTTCCGTTCGCAGCCAGATCCGGGATCAGGTTGAAGGGGTCATTGCTGAAACGCTTCGGGCTGATGATGGAACCGTACATGGCGTTGATGTTGAAGCCGCCGGCGTCGAGAAGCGCGAGGCGCATAAAGGTCTGGGCACCCGGCAAGGTCGTGGTGAGGTAGCCGGAGTAAGACAGTGCCTGACGGAACTGCTCCGGGTGCTTGCCCGCGAGGGTAATAGCCGCGGTGGCACCCATGGACAGGCCAGCAATGGAGTTATTGTTGCGAGCCACGCCGAAGTTGCCCTCAAGGTAGGCCGGCAGCTCCTGCGTCAGGAAGGTCTCCCACTGGTAGTTGACCGGCTTGACCAGATCGTAGGTAGCCGGACCGTTCCAGTCCGCGTAGAAGGAGCCAGCGCCGCCCACCGGCATCACCAGGGTGATGTTGTGATCCACATAGGTGCGCGCGGCGTTGACGTCATTGACCCAGGCGTTGGTGGAATCGGTGGCGCGCAAGCCATCGAGCAGGTACAGACCCGCGTTACCGCCGTTCTTAGCGGGCTGGATCTGTACTGGGATGTTGCGACCCATGGCCTGGGACCACACGTCGCAGCGCTGTACCCAGTATCCGACGCGATCCCATTCGCAGGCGCCGGTGGCGTCTCCACGCAGCCAGTCACGGTGCGCGGCGGATGCTTCTTGCGTACCCGCGGTCACGACCAGGCCCAGAGCCACAGCGATAGCTGCCACCACTGAGAGGACCCGAGTCCGCAGGCCAGAGCTTAGTGAACTCATGTTTCTCCTTAACGTTTCTACTGCCACTAGTACATCGCCAACACGCCAGCGATAGTTACAGATCAATAACAGGAATCTTTCGTAGCGTAACGCACCCTGGCAATTTTCGCCTACCCATGGGGGTGCTTTCCAGCTCACGCCAAGCTAATGGACAGGATAATCGCTGGGATCATCGGAGAGCATGAGGGTGCGGCCCGAGGTCAGTGAGAAGGTTAGGTTCTTGAGGAAGCGCTCCCGGGTTAGGGGCTCGCTGTAGGAAGCGATGAGCTCTTGTACCTCTGGGCTTGCCAGCGCAGCGCGCGCCTGGCGGGTTGTGTCCTTGTCATACCACGGCGGGAGATACTCAATATCCGCGCCCGTCAGCGCAGCCTGCCACTCCACGTCGAGGTTTTTGTCGTGACCCACGCGCCCGCCTTCCTCACGGGGCATGCGCGCGGCCAGCGGCGTGGCCAGACCAATCGTGTCAAGAACCCGGACATTCAGCGGCGCGTTCATCGACGTCATACCCAAGTTCACCAGGTAGACCGTCGGCGGCTCATCCATACCCGGCTCGCGCCGAACGGTGAGCCAATTGAGAAGGTCTTTTTCCTCATCTTCCACATAGATGGTGGCCAGGGCATCTCCGCCCACCAGTTTCTTGCCGGCTTCTTCGTAGCCACGCATGAACTTCATCCCCAGGTAGTCTTTGGCCGAGCGCGGCGGGTAGCCAGCCTCGCGGTTGGTGGCATAGGTCCAGAAATCACGTTCGTCCACGATGGACAGCGGTTGCTCATAGGCCTCCCAGTCCGTCGGGTGCCCACGCAGCACGATGACGAAGGCCCACACCGCGCAGAAGGCCACTGCGAGCGAAGACACAAGACCCTTGAGCGGCAGAACAAACACGGGGAGAAGCGCAGCGAAGAGCGGCAGCAGCAGCATGCGGCCGTGCATGAAGTCACCGCCCACACGCAGCACGTACAGCACGTGCACCGCCGCGGCCCCCACCATCAAGTAGGTCACGGTGGTGGAGCTGCGCAGGGCTGCCGGGCGCAGCTGGGCACGGAAGGTCCACAGCGCCGCACCCGCCAGCACAAGAACGGGCAGGTACAGGGCATATGGCCCCACGAAATCCTGCAGGTAGTTCAGGCCGCTGTCCCACGCGCTTGACGACGCCGACTTGGCCACCGCCGTGTGCGGAGTCAACAGGCCGTAATAGCCCATGCGGAAGAATTGGTAGCCCGCCGGGATGGGCAGGGCCGCACCGAGGATCCCGAGCCAGACTTTCCAGTTGCGGTGCGCCGCCAAAAGCAGGAGTCCGGCAAGCCCGCCGTAAAGTGCGAACTCCGGGCGCACGAGCCAGGACAGACCAGCCCACAGCGCGAGCCAATAAGCACTATTATTCGTGCGGGATTGCGCCCAGTGCTGCAGCAGCGCCCAGAGGCCGGCGAGGTAGAAGATGGACAGTCCCCATTCCAGCCCGGAGGTGAAGAAATCACGGGCCGGGGGCAGTGCGAGGTAGACCAGCGCGCCTGCGGGAACCACGAGCGGTGCAGCAAACTGCCCCGATCGGTAGAAGGCCCGGGCCGTGGCCCACGCCCCCAGCACCATCGCCGCGACCGCCAGCAGGAGGCCCAGGTTGACGGCGATGGATTCCAGCGGGGCATTCGTTAGCCACCGCACGAGGAGGATGAGGTATTGCCACAGCGTGGAGGTATTGGCCTCCACGCGCTCGCCCGCGTTGAAGACAGGTCCATTGCCTTCCTCAAGGTTGCGCACCGTGCGCAGGACGATCAGGCCGTCGTCAGAAATCCAGCGGCGGGCGAAGCCACCCCAAAACGAGAAAACTCCGATCACGATAACCGAGGCCAGCGCGCTGAGCGCGGCTGCGGTACGTGTATCGGATTTTCGCATGAGGAGAGAGTTTAGCACTTGCCTTGCCCTGTTCCCGATCGCCGCTGGCTAGCCCACCATTACCGGCATGATGTAGACCGCCATGGCGATGCATGCCAGCCACACCAGGGCCAGAATCTGGAGGACGCGGTCCTCCAAGGCGATCTCGTCCGGTGCACCGCCATTGCCGCGGTCCACATCGGCGGCATAGCGCAGGATGGCGATGGTGAACGGCACCATGGAGATTTGGTACCACACGCTGGCCGGGCCATCAGACTCATTGGAGAGCTGGAAGCCCCACAGGGAGTAGGACATGACCACGGCAGTAGCCGCCAGCGTCCAGACGAAGCGCAGGTAGGTGGGCGTGTAGCCCTCCAGGGATTTGCGGATCTTGGCGCCCGTGCGCTGCGCTAAAAGGATCTCCGAGTAGCGCTTACCCGAGGCCATGAACAAGGAGCCGAACGCAGCCACCAGCAGGAACCACTGGGAAAGCTCGATGCCCGCGGCCACGCCGCCGGCCATGGTGCGCAGCATGAAACCGGAGGATACCAGGGCGATGTCGATCACCGGCATGTGCTTCCACCCGAAGCAGTAGCCCAGCTGCAGGCCGATATAGATAGCCATGACGATGGCGAGCTGCAGACCGGCCGTGGCCAGGAAGGACAGGCCAATCGAGCCGATGATGAGCACGGCCGCCATGACATAGGCCAGGCCCACCGGAAGCACGCCCGCCGCGATCGGGCGGAAGCGTTTCGTCGGGTGCTCGCGGTCAGCCTCCACATCGCGGGCATCGTTGATGAGGTAAATGGAGGACGCGCCCATGCAGAAGACGATGAAGGCAAGGAGGACGTCGAGAAGCACGCGCGAATGGAACAGCGAGTCCGCACCCGCGGCCGCAGGGGCGGCCAAGACCAGGACGTTCTTGACCCACTGCTTGGGGCGCAGGGCCTTGACCATGCCGTCGGCAAGGTTCTTCGGGGGCTTGCGCTTGCGGCCGGTATCGATGCCGGAGGTGTGCGGCTCAGAGTGGAAGACTCTCTGCTCACCGTCGTCGACGCGGTTTGGTCGTTCGCTCATGCGGTCTTCCTTTCATAGCGGTGACATGCTTCCGCGGTGGCGGCCCCCAGCAGGGCGCCGAACGCCGTATCGGATGGGTAATGTACCCCGAGCACCATACGCGAGGCCATCATGACCGGCACACCGACGAGCGGTGCCGGGGTTCCCAGAACGTGCGCGGCGCCCACGAGGAACGCGGTTGTCGACGTCGCGTGGGAGGACGGAAAAGACAGCTTAGACGGGGTTTTCACGCCCACCTTGACGTAGTCATAGTCCGGGCGCTTGCGGCGCACAATGCGCTTGATCACAACGCTGGCCGCGTGCGCCGTGAAAGCGCCCACGCCAACAGCTACCCACTGGCGGCGGCGCGCCGGCTTCTGGTAATTCACGGCAGCACCCAGACCAGAGAGAGCCAGCCAGCCCAGGGCGTGCTCGCCGAAGTGGCTTAAGCCCCGCGCGGTGGGCAGAACGCCGGGGGCCTCGAAGGCCACGTCCTGAATCTTCTCGAGGACGTGGGATTCGGCGACAGAAAGCTTATTGGGCATCGAAGACCTTCCGCCAGGACTCGCGGGAGGTCAGCTCCGGCAGGGCCGCGCGGTACTCCGCGCGCAAGTCATCGAAGTTCTCCTCGATTTCCTTAAGCAGCTCGCGGGTGGACTTCACCAGCTCGAGGGCCAGTTCGCGGTCGCGCTTGCGGAAGGCCACGCCGGTGCCGCCCGCGGTGGAGACGGTGGCGGAATCCACGCGGGAAAGCGTGAACCAGCGGGCCTCCTCCGGGGTGAGATTGAGCTGCGGTGCTTCGTGGTGCGCCGGGTCTTCCTTAGTGACCAGGTGCTTGGCGGACTTGATGAGCCACGGAATCTTCTTGATCTTGCCCAGGCGGCCGCCGATATTGCGGGTGGGCACGCCCGGCGCGCCGGTGGGCGCGGGCAGCTGATCCGCCGAATCGATGATGACGGCGTCCGGGAATTCCTTGCGGATTGCGGCGATGCGCGGCAGCGAGGACTCCAGGATGTCGAAGAGCTGATCCGGGCCGGCCAGGAAGTCCTTCATGGCCTCCAGCTGGATGGCCATGGTGGAGTACTCCATGCACATGGTGTGCTTGAGGGTGGACTTGAAGATGGATTTGGTAATCCCGCGTGCATCGCCCTCGTGGTAGAGGGCCGCCACGATGAGGCGGTTGCGCAGGTGGAAGTAGGCCTGCCAGTCGATGGCATCGTCCTTATCCGCCCAGGCCATGTGCCAGATGGCAGCACCTGGCCAGGTCACCGTGGGGAAACCATGAGCAGCAGCGCGCAGGGAGTATTCGGTGTCATCCCACTTGATGAACAGCGGCAGCGGCTGCCCAATGTTTTCCGCCACGACGCGCGGGAAGAGGCACATCCACCAGCCGTTGTATTCCACGTCAACGCGGCGGTGCAGCGCGCGGGAGTCATACTTCTTCGGGTCGAGGTGGGACTGCGCGTCACCGATAGCGCGCAGCGGGTACTTGGCAAAGTCGTGGTCATAGACGGCGTGCTCGGCCGCACCCCACATGAAGTCGGCGCGGTTCACGCGCTCGCCGGTGGTGCGCAGCTGGGAACGCTCCTGCAGGTTGAGCATCTGGCCACCCACGATGAAGGGCTTGGCGGCGTAGCGCGCTGCCTGAACCGCACGGAGGATGGAATCCGGCTCGATGGCGATGTCATCATCCATGTAAAGGATGTACGGCGAGTCGGTATTCTCCAGCGCCTCGAACATGATGCGGGAGTAGCCGCCCGAGCCGCCCAGGTTGCCCTGGCGGAATTCGCGGAAGCGCTCACCGAAGTGCGCTACGGCCTCGTCATAGCCCGGCTCGTCCGCCGGGTGCTGGTTGCCCTGGTCCGGCATGAGGACATAGTCGATGATGCCGTCCACCACCGGATCCTCCGCCAGCGCCTGCAGTGCTGCGACGGCGTCGGTGGGTCGGTTGAAGGTCGGAATGCCCACGGCCACGCGCTTCTCCTGCGCCGGGTACTCGCTGCCGTCCGGCAGGAGCTGCGGGTTCGGGGCGTGGGGGGCGCACCAGGCGACGTCGGCAAGCACGGTGTCCTCAACGGCAGAGGCATCGAACCACAGCAGGCCGCCGTCCTCGAAGTTCTTCAGGGGCAACTCAAACTCGTGGTGGCCGGTGGTCACCACGTGGTTGGCCACGGCGATGCGCTGGCCATCCTGCTTGGAACGGTAGAGGGAAATGTTGGCCTCGCCCTCGACGTCCATCACCAGCACGATGGACTTCAGCTGAGACCAGCGGCGCCAGTAGGCGGCCGGGAAGGCGTTGAAGTAGGTCTCGAAGGAGGCTTCCTCGCCGGCCGGGATGGTCACGGAGGTGCGGCCGCTCCAGCTGAGGCGCTCGCGGTTTTGCTCGGACTCGATGAGGTAGAGCATGCGGACGTCGACCGGCTCGCCACGCTTGGGCAGCAGGATGCGCTGTACGGGTTCGTACGCAGCAGATTTGTTGGCAGTCACGATGTTTTCGGTTCTCCACACAGGTTTCGACAGTATTCAGGAACCAAGATTAGTGGTTTCGCACTCTTCAGCTGAGTTCCCACGCGGCTGAAAGCTAAGCCGAGAGGGGTGCATCCTCCGAGATGGGTTCGATGCCCAGACGGTTGAGCATGTAAAGCACGCGGGCGCCGAGGTCGTCAGCCAGCTCGCGGGTCTCCTCTACGGTTTCTGCCGTAGCGATATCCCAAATCTTGATGTCCTTGCCGACTTCGTCGCCTATGATTGCGGCGCCAAAAGGAAATCGACCTCGATGGTCACGAACTCGTGGCCGCAATTGTCAGAGGCTCAAGAGAGTGTCGAATCGGAGGGAGATTGAGAAAGTAGAGAACAATACTGACTAATTTTTCGCTAACTGACAACTATTAACTCTGTGCAATAAGAAGGATACTCCTCATAGCAACACATGATCAGAGTGTCTTTCTTCCTATTTCAGTCAGCTCAAGGAGTCGACTTTAGCGAACCTCTTCCCAACTGCTCCCCAAGTGAGATAAACGCCGGTACAAACAAGAAATGCTGCAAAAAGAACGCCAGCAAGGGAAAACGAAACCTTCAGAGAAATCCCCGCCATCACATGCCCCAATGAGGAACCAAGGATGGGCCTGACCCCCGACGTGTCTACTCTCCGGGGGTCAGGCCCCAAGCCCACCCGTGGAGTTCACAACCTATATAGGAACACGCCCCGACGAGGTGACGAGAATCCCCTCGTCGCTGTCGGACGGCGGTTTCCCGACCGGTGGCCCGGCCGCCGGCAAACCTCACCCGCGGCCGCCCGGGCCCTGTCCATGGCCAAGCCCAGTCTGGTGCCCCCGGCGCCAACGACTTCCGGTGCCACCCCGGGACGGTGAATTGCCCGTCATCCTCATTCCCGGGACCGGGTCGTCGAACAGCTCATCGGTACCGGTGCCTCGAACCACGGGCCCCGGGAGCACAGCGCAGCCGATCGCTTTGACGTCCACCCCGAGATGCGCCACGGATACTCCCGAAACGCCGGCAAAACGAACGCGCTTGCCTGGGAACAGCAGATCTCCGGTTCCATGCTGCTGAATGAGCTGACCATCGGCGACATCACTCGACCGAGCGTGCGGTACACCTTCCTGGGCACGCGGCACGACAATGCCGTGCTCCCCCACTAAAACTCCTTCGTGCGGGAACCCGGCGTCACCAACATCACCGTCCAAGACGTGTGCCCCGCCCACCGCACCGAGCACTACGGCTTCAATTACGCCCCTGTCGCCCAGGGCATCGTCGAGGACCCGCTGACCGGGACGGCGTGGCGGGACCACTGCACCGGTACCGGACCGGAGCGATAGTCCTCGACGGACGAGGATCAGGCGCCCGGGGAGCCTCCCGTCCGGCACGTCCACGACTCGGCGTAGCGGCCGCCCTTCGCCAGCAATTCATCGTGCGTGCCCCGTTCTGCGACCGTCCCGTCCTCCGAAAGCACGACGATGAGGTCGGCATCGCGGACGGTGTGCAGGCGATGGGCGACGACGATCACGGTGTGATCGCCGCGCAACGCTTCCATCGTGCCGACAATCGCCTGCTCAGTGGCCGCATCCAGCGAGGACGTTGGCTCGTCGAAAAGCACCACCGGGGAATCCTTCAGAAGCGCCCGGGCGATGGCGACGCGCTGCCGCTCGCCTCCCGACAGCAGCGTCCCCTCCTCCCCCACCGGGTTATCCCACCCGGAAGGCAGCAGCTCCACGATGCGGTCCACCCCGGATCGCCGGGCGGCCTCGCGCAAGCGGTCTCCGTCGCCGGGCTTGGAACCGAATCCGGGGTCGGCGAAGACCACGTTGTCCCGCACGGACGCGTCGAAGAGGAACGTCTCCTGGAACACCGGGGTCACCAGCGAGTTTACGCCGTCGGTGCCGATCCGAGGCAAGGGCACCCCGCCAATGAGGATCTCCCCCGAGTCCGGATCATGAAAACGCGACAGCAGCCGCATGACCGTCGTCTTGCCCGCCCCCGACGGTCCCACTACGGCAACCAGTGCTCCCTGAGGTGCACGGAAGCTGACGCCGTCGAGAACCTTCTTATCCCCGTACCCGAAGCTCACGCCGCGGAACTCCACGTCATGCCCGTCGGGCAGCTCCGGTGCGGCAGGCTCGGGAAGGGCGGGGATCGCCCGCAGGTCACGCAGCGCAGCCAACGTGTTGCGGCCCGCGCCGAAACCGCCGGACAACGCTCCCGCCGTGGTGATCGGTCCGGTGAACTGGACGACCACAATGAGCATCGGCGCCAAATGCGCCGGTGACATCCCGCCCGTCGCGGCGACCGCCACGGCGACGACCACCGCCGCCGTGAACACCGCATGGACGACCGAGCCCAACCGTCCGATGGCCGCGCCTTGCGTCGACGTCGCCTTCGCGAACGCATCGTGTTGGGCCTGGATCGCCTCATCCACCATCGCGTCCGCCGCCGAACCGTCGCCCGCGGCGCGAATCACCTGCTGGCCGCGGGTGAACTCGATCAGCCTGCCGGAGACGGCAGCTACGGCGTCAGCATGCGCTTCGTCCGACTCCCCGCCAACCCGGCCAATGGCCCGGTAGGCGAAGAAGAGCACCGGCGCCGACGCGACGAGAACCAACCCGACGCGCCAATCCACCGCCAGAATTCCGAGAGCGATGACGGTCGGCGCAACCACAGCAGCGATGACGGGCCTCAGGATCACGTGCGGCACGGACGCCGCGAACGCCATGCCCGAAGACGCCATCTCCGAAAAGCGGCCGGCCGTGGACTTGGTGACGTACCCGAGTGGCAACGTCAGCACGCGTTCGCCCAGGGAACGCAGCAGGGACGACAGCACCGCTGCGGAATTCGCCCTGCCGACCGTCCCCGCGGCGAGGGACAGCACCGCATGGGCGGCCGCGAGGCCGGCGATGACGCCGGTGAAACGCCACGCCGTCGCATCATCTCCCACGGCCAGAGCCGACAGCAGCGGCAGCAGCGCGACGAACGCCGCACCCTGTGCCAGCGCGGCAAGCGCGGCCAACGCAATGAGCCACGCCAGCGTCATCTTCGAGCGCCGATCCGTCATCGACCACAAGTCCCGGATCATCGGTTCCCTGCCTTTTCATCGTCTGCTTCAGTGCCCCGCGGGGCGGATGGTTCGTCGTCGAGCGCGAACGCGCGCCACAGATCCCGGTAGCGGCCACCGCGCGCAAGCAACTCGTCGTGGGTGCCCGCCTCCGCGACCGCTCCCCCATCGAGAACGAGGATGCGGTCGGCGTTACGGATCGTGCTCAATCTGTGCGCAATCACGATCACCGTCCGCGAACGAGCCAAACGCTCGATTGCGGACTGAATGAGGGCCTCGGAAGCCGGATCCGCGTAAGCGGTTGCCTCGTCGAAGATGAGCACCGGCGCGTCCGTGACAATCGACCTCGCGATGGCCACGCGCTGCGCCTCACCACCGGAAAAGGTCACGTCGACGTTGACCACCGAATCCAGGCCCTTCGGCAGCGCCGCGATGACCGTATCGAGGTTCGCGAGCTTCGCGGCCGCCATGATTTCGCCGTCGGTGGCGTCTCTCCTGGCCAGCCGGATGTTCTCCCGCAAGGGCAGCGTGAGCAACTGCGGATCCTGGAACACCACCGACACCGAACGGTGCACGTCGCGCACGGCGATGTCGCGAAGATCGTCGCCGCCCAGCAGCACCGAGCCTTCGACAGGGTCGTGGAAACGCGCCAACAGCCGGGCGACGGTGGACTTTCCGGAACCGGAGGACCCCACCAGCGCCGTGAGGGTCCCCGGTTCGAACGTCGCGGACATCCCGTCGAGGACCCGCGGCCCATCCCCGTAGGAGAAGACCAGGTTCCGAACCTCAAGCGCGCCTCCGTGCACGGGCACCGGCTCGGCGGACTCGGTGATCGGCGGCGTGCCCAGCACCTCCGCGATGGACTTCAGGGCGGCGATCCCCGCGATGATGGGTTCGGAGTTCATAGCCACCCTCACGATCGCCGCGGAGAGTCCAAGGCCGAGAACCAGCCCGGCGACGAGACCCTCCGGTTTGCCGCCCGCGGTGTCCCTCAAAGCGAGGCCGGCGCCGCACACCACTGCGAGGACTGTGATCGGGGACGTCACCACGTCGATGAGCCCGAGATAGATGTTCGACTGCCGGGACCAGGCGGACCACGCGCGGACGAACGACGACGCCGCGGCATCGTAGCGGCCCGCGCCCTGGCTGGCACGTCCGAAGGACTTCATCACCGGGATGCCGCGCACCAACTCGATGACCGCAGCCGTCACTTTTTCAGAGGCTCGCTCGTAGTCGCGCTGAAGATCGGCTCCGCGCGAAATCATCATGCCCATCAGGGCGAAGGTGACCAGCACTGGGACGACCGCCACCGCCGCGATCCGCCAATCGACCGCGACGAGCGCGATGAGGGAAAGCAGGGGAACCAGCACCGCCACCACGGTCTCGCCGACGGTGTGGCCCATGAGCTGGTGGACGGCCGCGACGTCCTTCTCAACCGACCCGATGATCCCCGACGAGCGCCGGGCGTCCAGCCAGCCCAGCGGCAGCTTCCGGATATGGGCAACCAACCGGCGCCGGAGGTGGAGCTGCAGGTCGTTATCCGCCCGGTGCGAGAGCATGCCGGCGGCGCCGTCTGCAGCCATTCGCACCGTCGCGGCGACGACGATGACAGCCACGGCCAACCACGTCCGATGCACCGGGGCCTCCAGGTACGTCATCGCGATGTCGATGATGCCGACCAGCGAAGCGACGGTAGCCACCGACGACAGGACGGACAACGCGACCACCGCACGCATCCGGGTCCGGATCGGGGCGAGCAGCGACCACGGGCCGACGGTCCCGTCCACGGCGCTCACTTCCCCGCCTCCCCGATCACGCTTTTCTTCGCGAGAGTGCAGAAATACACCATGCCGGCGCGTGAGGCTCCGTCCAGCTTCAGCCCGTTGGCTTCGGCGAGGTCCTCGAGCTCGCTGCCCCGGAACACCCGGTGGCCCATCTTCGCCATGACGGCCATGTCGACCCGCTCGTTCACGTCGGGATCCTCGACGAACGTCTGCACGTAAGCGATGCCGCCGTCGGCGAGCAGCCCGGGGACCCTGCCGAGCGCGGCTCCCGCATCCTTCATTTGGTGGAGCGCGCCGCACACCCAGATTTCACAGGCCCCGCCGGGCTCTCCCGCGAGCGGCGTGAGGATGTCGGCAACGTGGAATTCCGTCCGGGCCCCGAGCCCGTCGGCGGCGGCGCGTTCGCGGGCGATGCGGATCGCATTGGGCGACAGGTCGTAGCCGACGATGTTCGCCCTGCGATAGCGAGACTCAGCGGCGAGCGTGCGGGCGAGCCACCCGGTTCCGCAACCGAGGTCGAGGACCCGGGCCGGCGCATCCGGCCCGGGATCCAGCGCACGGAGCTTCCGGTACACGGCGGCGGCGTCCATCGGTTCGCGCGCATAGCGGCTTAGGAACCTCGGCTCGACCTTGTCCTCGTAGGCCGCGAGGAGCCTGCGGTTGTTCTGGACGATCTGGGCGATCGACTTCATCTGGTTCTGTCTCCGGGTGTGTGGGCCGCGTCCACGCGGCGGTTTCGGGTTAGATGCTCGGATTCGCGGGCCGTCATGCAGACTCCCCCGGCCTCGTTTTCACGGCGATGCCCCACGCCGCGAGCACGGCGATACCAAAGAACCAGGCCGCGCAGACCACCAGACCCGCGGCCCCGGTGCCGTTGACGGCCTCGCCGGCCGCGGATACGGGGGTGTGCCCGGCGATTCCGCGCAGGAGGGGACGGAAGTGGTCGGCGGGCATGAGCACCGTGTTGACGAACATCGCAACGATGATTAACGGGATGAGGGTCACGGATCCCTGGGGGCTGGTGATGGAGAACGCGATGTACGTGCCGGTGCATGCGGCCGCCGCGGCAACCATCGCGCCGGTCACCGCGATCCTCCACCACCAGGACGCCTCAGGGGGGCTGTCGGAAAGCAAGGCGGCCACCGCCGCGACGACGACCGACATCGCCATGATCCGGATGAACTCAGCGATGATCCGTGCGACCGGCACGGCCGCGTACGGCGCCGGCATGGTGATCAACCGCTCGTGGAGGCCATTGCTGCGTTCAACGAACACAGTGGACGATCCCGTGATGGCCAAGATGAACGCCCACGTCGTCACGACCAGGATGACCGCGTTCGGGAGTTCGAACTCTCCGGTGAGCTGCCTGACCAGGCTACCGAACATGCGGTTGACGATGAACAGGTACACGAGCGGAGCAATGAACGTCATGAACCAGAAGTCGGGGCGCCGCAGCCAAATGTGGGCAATGCGCCGCAGATGCACGAAGATGGGGCCGATCATGATTCGCTCCTCGAGGTGAACCGGCGGATGAACAAGACGATTCCGGCGACCGCCGCGACACCGAGCCACAGGGCTGCCTCTTCCCCGGCACTATCCGGGAAGGCATCCGGGGACGCCGCCCTGATCACCTCGATGATCGGCGAAAACGGCATGTGACGTACGACGTCGCGCAGGGAGCCGTCCAAAGCGGTCGCCGGAATGAACGCGGTGGAGAACATGAGCAGCAGCATTTCCAGCGCCTGGATCGATGAGGCTGTCGACACCGGGGCGGGCACCATCAGGATCACCCCGTCCGTGACCAGGGACAGGACCGCGGCGGCGAGCAGTGACCACAGGACTGTCCACGCGACGTCACCGAGAGCCATGTCGAGGCCGCAGGACCACGCGACGACCAGCAGCGCCGCGATCGACGCGGACATCCGCAGCACATCGGTGGCGAGCCTGCCGGCGACATAGCCGCCTGTGGCCCCGGGCAGCACGCGCACGCGGTCAACGAGCCCGGATTCGACGTCCTGTCCCACCGCCATCGCCGACGCCGCGGCGGTGAACATCGCCGCCTGGAACAGGCAGCCGCCGAGCACGAAACGCAGGTACCCGAAGCCGGATTGCCCTGCCGAGTACCCAAACACCGCGTACAGGCACAGCAGGAAGAGGGGAGGAACGACGAACATGGAGATCAGCGACGCGGTGTTGCGTCGCAACAGCAGCAGATCCCGACGGAGGAACGCCGCGACCGACGTCGCACTCATCGCGCCGCACCCCCTGCGTTCATCGATATGAATACCTCGTTGAGGGTGGGTGGCGACACGCTCAGCGAATCCGGCAACGCTTCCGAGGCCTCCATCGCCTGCGCCACCGCCTCGAGGACCTGCGGTCCGGGGTCGACGTCGAGGGACACCGACTTCCCCGCGACGCGGGCGCCGTCCAGGCACGTTCGTCCGAGGCAGCGGGCGAACGCCTCCGCCTCGGCGGTGGTGGCAAAGGACACGCGGAGCACGTGCGACCCGAAGTCGCGGCGCAATTCCTCCGGCGTTCCGCTGGCGACGATGCGGCGGTCCTTGAGCAGATGGACGTGGTCTGCCAGCGCCTCCGCCTCTTCCAGGTACTGGGTGGTCAGCACCAGGGTCATTCCGTCGTCCCGCAGTTGCCGGATGAAGCCCCACAGCTCTTCGCGGCTGACCGGGTCCAGCCCCGTCGTGGGTTCGTCGAGGAACAGCAGCCTGGGCACGACGCACAGCGACGCGGCGATGTCGAGACGGCGCCGCATGCCACCCGAATAGGCCGACGCCAACGTCGAAGCACTGTCTGCGAGCGAGAATTGCGCGAGCAGTTCCGTCGCGCGGGCGGCCGCGTCGGCGCGGTCGAGTCCGCGCAGCCGCCCGAAGAACTCCAGGTTCTCCCGGCCGGTGAGGTTCTCGTCGATCGCCGCGAATTGGCCGGTGGTGGCAATGTCGGCGCGCACGCCCGCCGGATCCTCTTTCACATCGCGCGAGAAGATGCTCACCTCGCCGGAGTCTGCGGTAATGAGCGTCGACAGGATTCGGATGAGGGTGGTCTTGCCTGCGCCGTTGTGGCCGAGGAACGACACGATCGACCCGGCGGGCACGGTGAAACTCACGCCGTCGAGCACATGCTTGCGCATCCGGGCGCCGCGCTTTCCCTTGCGCCCGCCGTCCGGCGGAGCACCTGCCCCGCCTTCGGGCGCGGTGCCGGCTTTGCCCGCAATCGGGTAGCTCTTCGTGAGGTCGCGGACGACGATCGCCGCACCCCGTTCAGCTTGATCTGTCATCGTTTCTCCTTTTCTTTGGTGTCGCAGTGGGCCGCTGCCGGCAGTGGCCCCGTGGTCGGGTTGTCATGCGGCGTTTCGATATGGATGCCCGCATCGCGGGCGAAGGCGAGGACCGGTTCGAGGAGCCGGGGGTGGCCGACGAGATCCCGGCACCCCGGCGCGACCGGCTTCCCCGCGACCGACGCAACGGTGGCGGCAGCAATCGCCGCGGTCATTTTGTAGGAACCTGGGCCGGTCGCCCGGACTACGGTCGTCTCGGCCGCCGGCCCCGCATCGCCCGCGCCGGCGTAGACGCAGCCCCAGAACGCCCGGATGAGCCCGCGGTTCTCCGAAACTTGGAAGATCACGCGATCGCCGGGGCCGATGCCGGCTTCAGCCAACCGAGTCGCAGCCGCCACCGCCTCCGCATGGACCCGGCCGTACGGGACGAGGACGTCCCGCCGATTCTCGACGAAGGTGATCCCCTTCTTCGTCTCATCGGCCTTGTCCCGAAGCACGTCGCTGATGGTCCGGATCGTGTTCACTGGTACCTCTTTCGGTTGCCGGCGCCATGCCGGTGCCGGGCGGACCGGGCCCGCATGGCGCGACCCGGAGGATGTGTCTGAAGGGTTGAAGCAACTGGGTGGGGCGCGTCTCCGTACAGGCTCGGAAACGCTCGCGGGCTCGGGGCCCGCCGGTTCCGGGTGCCCGTCAAGTCACTGCGGACACCAGGGCGGCAACGAAGGCCGCGGCGGACGCTGCGGCCGCGAAACCGTCACGCACTCGCCAGGGGTGATCGGTGCGGAAGGTACGCCGCGGATGGCGGCCGAAGTTGCGCATCGCCAGGGTCAGGGACAGCTTTTCGGCGCAGCGCACGGCGCTGACGAACAGGGGAAAGGCGATGCGCGCGGGCGTCGTCGCGCGAATGAAGCCGGAGCGGAAAGACTGCCCCGGTCGCATCGAGCGCAATCTAATCGCCCATGTCAGCTGGGGGATTTCGCTGCGCAGGAACGCCGCGATGCTCACCCCGGAAATCGCTATGGTGCACCATGTGTAGGGCACCCGGAGGCGTTGCACCATGGCGTCGAAAAGCTCCTCGACGCGCATACACGCGGAGACCAGGACCGTCCCCGCAAACACGGCCGTCAGTAGCAGTCCGTGATGGATGCCGTGGCGGACAGCCTCCGCCGGATCCCCACTGCCGTAGAACTCGGAGCGCCACCCGAGCAGGCCGAAGAACACCCCGATCAACAGGACGAGGAGGACCTTCCCCGCCGTCGCCCGAACGTCACGTTCCGCGATCGCAGCGAGTGCGAGGAACGCGACCCCCGTCAGAGCGAGAACGGCGTCTCCGCCGGAGAGCAGCCCGGCGACGAGGACGAGCATCACCGCCGCGACAATCGTGATGGCGTTCAACCCCGCGCGCCTTCGAGCGGCGGATCCACCGGTCCAGGGGCTTTCGTCCAAGGACGTCCGTGCGCCGGCCGCGGGCAGTGCGCGATCCCGCCGGGACGACTCCGGGGAAGCCGGCACGTCGGCTGCGGGACCGGACCAGGCGACCTTCCCTTCGGCGACGATGCTCGCCCGATCCGCCCACGTTCGCGCAGCACGGCGGTCGTGGCACGTGAACACAACGGTTCCGCCGGCCCCTGCGTATTCCGCTAGGGCATCCAGTACGATGCGCGAGCTCGGCGAATCCAGATGCGCCAACGGCTCGTCGAGAAGCAGCAAACGGCGATTGGCCGCCACCGCCAGGAAGATGCCCAACCGTCTTTTCTGTCCGCCCGACAGGACGAACGGCGAGACGGGGTCAAGTGCCCGGGGGCACAAGGCTTCCCGCAGTTTCCACAGCTCATCGGCGCCGAGTGGTCCGTGCGGGTCCGTGCCGGCCAGCGCGGAGTCGATTTCCGCGGCGACGGTCGCGCGGGTGAACTGGTGCTCGGGGTTCTGGAACGCCAACGACGCGAAGGCGTCGGGGACGCGCCGGGCGGACGCGCCGTCAATCCGGAGGTCCGCTCCCGCCTTCATCTGGCCCGACAGCACCGCCAGCAAGGTGGACTTACCGACTCCGTTGGCACCGACTAGGGCATGAATCTCGCCCCGTTCCAGTGTCAGATCGGCCCCGTTCAGGATCCGCTCCCTGCCCCGGGCCACATGGGCTCCGGTCAAGGCCAGCAGTGGAACGGCGTCCGCCTCCGATTCCGGATCGGCGCCATCCCCGGCTCCCCGGGGCCTTCGCCGCCGGTCCGGACTGAGACGGTCCGGTGCCCCCGTGCCCGGCGTACTGGCGTCCGGCGCTCCGGCGGTCGCGGCCGACGTCGCAATGCCCTTCACCGCGATACCCTCCGGCGCTCCGTGCGCGGCGACGCTCCCGTCCGCATCGAGGATTGTCACCGTGTCGACCCACCCGTCGAACGGACGGAGGTCGTGCTCGATGAGCAGGATGACGCGCCCCGGGGCCCGCAAATCACGGATGGCGGCGAACAGCGCCCGCCGACCGTCCTCGTCGACGTGGGCGGCGGGCTCGTCGAAGATCATGACCTCCGGCGCCCTGGCCACCGCACCAGCGATGGCCATCCGCTGGCGTTGCCCGCCCGACAAAGCCCACGGATCCTTCTCCGCGAGCTCTGACAGCCCGAGCTCCGATAGAGCCTCGGCTGATCGCTTGGCGACGATACCGGCTTCCACGAGGGAAAACTCGAGGGCCATGGCCACGTCATCGACGACTCGGAGCGTGAGCACCTGCGTCGCCGGGTCTTGCCCGACGAAGGTGACCCGGTCCCCGTCCACGGGGCGTTCGGTGCCGTCGGCATCGACGATGTGCACGAATCCGGCATGGTCGATGGGGATGTGCGAGGGAATCAGTCCAGCGATGAGGTGGGCCAGGCTTGTCTTTCCGCATCCCACGGGTCCCGTGATGGCGTTGATCGTGCCGAAATCGAAGGAGAGATCCACCATGTCGGGTGCCCATCGCCCATCGGCGTGCCGCACGCCCGCGCCCCTAACCCGTAACCGGGCCGGGGCCGTCCCGCGTGTCGCACCGGCGCACGCGGGTGCTCCGCCGGTCACCGGGTGACCCCGCGGCTGCGAAGCCCCTTTGCGACGGCAAAGCCCAGGACCAAAAACACCAAGCTCGAGGCCAAGGCTACGGCGAAGCTGATCAGGGTCATGGGCGTGGTCGGCGAGTCGACGCCAACTGCGCGCGGGGCCATCGTTCCCATCAGCGCGGAGAACAACATCGCCGACGCCACGAACTGGGTACGCGTCCACCGCCGGTACAGGGTGACCATGAATGGAAGCTCGATGAGCAATCCTTCCATGATCAGCGCCCCGATCGCGGCGACGCCGAACGGGGTGGTCGCCGCGGACACGACGCCCATGGCAAGGCACGCAATGAGGCTCGCGCCAGGCTTGCGGACGACGATGAGGGGAACGACGCACTGCAGGAACCACAACCCGAGCGTCGCCGCGACGAGATAAACGTGGGCGATGCCGGCGAACACCTGCAGGTAGGTCAGGGGCACGACGACGAGAGACCCCGCGACGCCGATCGCGGCGGCGACGAGCATATCGCGGGTGGATGGTCGGCCACCCGCTGCGACCGGTGCGACGTGTACCAACCGCCCGTCGTCCGTCTGCGACGCCACCGCGTCGCCGTCGCCCGTCCCGTCCGGGCCCGCGTCCCCGACTCCCCCTCCGGAGAGGGGTTCTCTGGTCGATCCACGTTTTCTGTTCATCGTCGCTGCCTCGCTTCCGTTGCCGATTCCCGATCGGAACATAACTTGAAACAGTATTAGGTTAGGCAATCCTTATCAACTTATGCCAGACTCGAATTATTGACTTTGCCCCCGCTTCCCCCCATTACGTTGTTAGCAGTTCCACCTCAGGGCACCGAAGATTCATAGCCTGTCCACCCGATTGGGCTGGTTATGTTTATTTCCGGTCCCTCCGTCTGAAAGGACAGTGGAACTAGTCGCTGGCTTCGGTATGGCTTGTTTCCGCCCCCGTCTGAAAATGATCCGGGGGTGATGCCGCCGAAGACAGTGACATCCTCAAACTGCTAATAGGAACCCGACCCAGCCCAGGTGGTATGAGGTCTCACAGTAATGTGGATGCCAGCGCAAGCATGTCCGACAACCCCAGCGATGAAGCTTAAATAGTCCAACTTCTCATTCATCGCTAGGAGGCATACACCCATGGCCTATGACTTCGTCATTGGCGTAGACGTCGGCAAATACTTCCACCACGCCTGCGTCCTCGATCCCCAAGGCAGGCAAGTCCTGTCCAAACGCATCAATCAGCATGAAGGCTCGCTACGCAAGCTCTTCGGCCAATTCCTCGCCGACAACGCCTCGGTCCTTGTTATTCCCAACAACATCGGCCGGTTGACCGTCGCAGTCGCCCAAGACATGGGGGCAGATGTTCGCCATCTACCAGGGCTTGCGATGCGGCAGCTCTCTCGCATCCACGTCGGCAACTCCAAGACCGATGTACGCGACGCCTACGTCATCGCCCATGCCGGTCTTAACCTTCCAGATTCCCTGCGCAGTGTCGACCGCGTTGAGGAAGTCTTTATCCAGCTGATTTAGGCCGTGACAGCGGCATCCTCCGAGATGGGCTCGATGCCCAGGCGGTTGAGCATGTAGAGCACGCGGGCGCCGAGGTCATCGGCCAGCTCGCGGGTCTCCTCCACGGTCTCGGCGGTGGCGATGTCCCAAATCTTGATGTCCTTGCCGGCCTCGTCGCGCGGGATCTCGCGGCCCAAGTACACGATGTAATCCGGGATGGTCACCAGACGCAGGTCCTCGAGGTAGCGGTCCGGGTGCTCCGCCATGCCGCGCTCTTGAAGCACGTGGGCCATGTGGGAGTCGGGGTCGTTTTCGGGGTGGGCTACGGCGGCATCGACGAGCAGGGCCTCGCCGGCGTACTTCTTCGTCAGCGCTACGGCAGCCTGCGCCAGCGCGTGGTCAGCTCCTGCGGCGAAACGCACGTGGATGCGGTGCGTACCGAAGTGCTCGCGGACCTCGCGCTCCACCATCACGGGGATGAACTCTTCTAAGGTTGCGCCGGCCTCGTGGCGCTCAATGGTGGCGTCGAGGAAGGAATCAATCTCCTGCGCGGTGTATTCGTGGCCATAATCTGCGTGCAGGTCTTGGCGCAACGTATCGAAACGGCGGGCATTCGGGGAAGTCATCTCTAAACTCACTTTCTGTTCGCCTATTGTTAACCTGCTGTTAACTTTAATCAATCGTTGAGCGCCCGACAAGTTTTATGTGCGGCATCCCGGCCCCGTGCGCTGGCGAAACCTCCCAAAGAAAGGCCAAAGGCCTGCCGGGTGTTCCGGCAGGCCTTCCTGGATTGTTCCTTCTTCTTATCGGGAATGCGCGTTGCGCGACTGCGCAGCTTGAGGTGTTCCTCGAGCCGCTCCGGGGACATCTTCCACATGCTGCGGTCTGCGCGCTTCTTTTTGCGCTGGGCCATGCCGTCACCTCCTTCCATCGAGGTGTCTCAGCATAGCGCGCCACGGGAACTAACCCGTACAGGCCGCACGCGGCTTAGTGGCCGCGCTCCTGCTCCAGGGCCTTGCCCTCGTTCCAGAATGGAGCCAGCTTGTTATCGAACATGCTCAGCGCGGACGCGATGGCCATGTGCATGTCCAGGTACTGGTAGGTGCCCAGGCGGCCACCAAAAAGAACCTGGTTCTCGCGGGCCTCAGCGGCGGCGAGCTTACGGTAGGCCTCCAGCTTGGAGCGGTCCTCCGGGGTGTTGATCGGGTAGTACGGCTCATCGCCCTTCTCCGCGAAGCGCGAGTACTCCTTCATAATCACCGTCTTGTCCTTGGGGTACTTATCGGCGCGCTCCGGGTGGAAGTGGCGGAACTCGTGGATGCGGGTGTAGTCCACGTCCGCATCGTTGTAGTTCATCACCGGGGTGCCCTGGAAGTCACCGGTCTCCAACACCTCCAGGTCGAAGTCCAGCGTGCGCCAGCCCAGCTCACCCTCGGCGAAATCGAAGTAGCGATCCAGTGGGCCGGTGTAGACCACCGGCGCGCTTGGCGACGCCCCCCGCACCTCCTCGCGCACGTCGAACCAGTCGGTGCCCAGACGGACGTCGATAAGCTCGTGCTCCGCCATCTTCTCCAGCCAGGCCGCGTAGCCGTCGACGGGCAGGCCCTCGTAGGTGTCGTTGAAGTAGCGGTTGTTGAAGGTATAGCGCACCGGCAGGCGCGTGATGTTGCCGGCCGGCAGCTCCTTCGGATCGGTCTGCCACTGCTTTGCGGTGTAATCGCGGATGAATGCCTCGTAGAGCGGGCGGCCAATGAGCGCGATGGCCTTCTCCTCCAGGTTCTGCGCCTCATCCACGGCGAACTCGCCGGCCTGCTCCTTGATGAGCTCACGCGCCTCGTCCGGGGAGTAGTAGCGGCCGAAGAACTGGTTAATCAGGCCCAGGCCCATGGGGAACTGGTAGGCCGTGCCGTCGTGCATGGCGAAGACGCGGTGCTGGTAGTCGGTGAAATCGGTGAACTGGTTGCAGTACTCCCACACGCGCTTGTTCGAGGTGTGAAAGAGGTGTGCGCCGTACTTGTGAACCTCGATGCCGGTCTCCGGCTCGGCCTCCGAGTAGGCGTTGCCGCCCAGGTGCTCGCGGCGCTCGACGATGAGCACCTTCTTGCCCAGCTGGGAGGCTGCGCGCTCGGCCACGGTCAGGCCGAAGAATCCAGATCCAACAACGATGAGGTCATATGCAGTCATGGCCACCAGCTTAAGGCAGCAACACGTGCAAAACGGCGGGTGACACCCAAGCGAGGAAACTCGCGTGTCACACCTTCTTTCACTCCAACACCTGACGTACCATCTGTCCCGTTAGTTAACTTTTTGCGCTTCTCTTAACCTTGTGGCGCCACCATCCTAGGGAGTAACAGTGCACCTCAAACGTCGTCTTGTTCCCGCGAAATCGACGTGGTCAACGCCGGTTATCGCCACGGTCACCTCGATCGCTGTGGTCGCTGCCGCAGCCGTGGGCGGCCAAACCCTCATCCAGACCCAGGAAGCGGGCAGCGGCCCCATCGAAGTGAGCTCGGCCTCCGAAACCTTCGGTTCTGGCGAAACGGTCGTGGTGGATGACCCGGCCATCGCAGCCCAGGGCGAGGGCGAAGGCCCGCGCGCCGTCAAGCAATTCCACCGCGATGAGACCTTCTCCTCCTTCGCCGTCACGTGGAAGGGCACGCGCGATGTCGCGGCCTTCGTCCGCGCGAAGCAGCCGGACGGGTCCTGGTCCGAGTGGTACGACATGGACTCGATGTCCTACAACAACGATGACCCCAATGCCACGAACGGCACCGAGCTCATCTTCGTGGGCGATACCAACGACGTGCAGGTCTCCATCAACAACGTGGACCTGGTGACCGGGTCGAACTTGGATGAGAAACTCACCGAGTCCCCCGTTGAGGACGCCGCGCTTGACGACGCCCCCTTCAACGTCGGCGACATCGCCCCCGTTGCCGAGACCGAAGAGCTTCCGGCCAACAGCGACGTCGAAGGCCTCGAGGCTGTCTTCATGGACGGCAACGCCCAGGAGGGCGAGGGCATTGAGCCAACCGCTGAGACCGATGGCATGCCGCGCGTGGTTTCGCGCGCCGGCTGGGGCGCGAATGAGAATATCCGCTGCAAGGGCGCCGACTACGACGACGGTGTGAAGGCCATCGCGCTGCACCACACCGCGGGTTCCAATAACTACACCCGCGCGCAAGCAGCCGCGCAGGTGCGCGCTGCTTACCAGTACCACGCCCAGAATTTAGGTTGGTGCGATATCGGATACAACGCGCTGGTGGATAAGTACGGCACCATCTACGAGGGCCGCTACGGCGGGCTCGCTAAAGCTGTGCAGGGTGCGCACATCGGCGGTTTTAACAAGAACACGTGGGGTATCTCCATGATCGGCAACTACGAGACTGCGCAGCCGACGGAAGCCCTCTTGGAATCTGTCACCGACCTTGCCGGCTGGAAGGGCGCCATTTCCGGTGTCGATCCGACCTCCCGCGTCTCCCTTCGCTCGGAAGGCTTCGGTGGTTCGCGCTACCCAGCAGGCGCTTCTGCCCCCGTCTATGGCCTCTTTGGCCACAGCGACGTTCACGTCACCGCGTGCCCGGGGCAATACACCATTGCCCAATGGCCGAAGATCCGCGCGGCGGCGCACAAGAAGTACCTCGCCATCAAGTCGGGTGCGTCTGGTTCGACGTCGACGGACTGGGACAGCGAGGATACGACCACACCAGACACCCCTGACTCCACGCCGGGCGGACAAGCTGCCCCGGCACAGGAGGCGACGTCGTCCCTGGGCGGCGCCGAGATCCCGATGAGCACCGTAACAGCACTGGTAGGCCTGGCCGGCACGCTCTTCGCCATCATGTATGCCCGCTCGGACCAGCAGATTGACACGGACCAGACCGTCAACGGGCTGCCGGTGGAGCAGATCCCGGGCATCGTGACCAAGGTGCTGTCCTTGAGCAAGAACGAGGGCTTGAAGGAAACGTGGACGGCGGTCCTTAACGCCTTCGGCCCAGCGCTGGGATTGGCTGTGGGCGGGCCGGATGAGTCGGCCGGCATCATCTACCAGCTCTTTCAGAACGGCATCGTCCTAGGCTCTGAGGACACCGGTACGCACGCACTCGTGGGACGCATCGCCAAGGAATGGGCGTCCGGCGACAACGCGGCGACGCTCGGCTTGCCGACGTCCAACGAAGTCCCCACCGGCCTCGGCAAGGAAGTCCGCGTGCAGTTCCAGGGCGGTTCCATTGTCTACAACCCGGAGACTGAGCAGATTCAGGTCTTCACGGACTAACCCCAAAGCACCCCAAGTCTAAGCGGGATCGCCGATGTAGCGGGAGCCACCTGATGGCTTCCGCTTCGGCATTTATTTGGGCTTGGGGTTTAGGTATCCGGGAGGGCTGAACCTAAAAAGTCCCCTGTGGTCTGCTGCTTCAATGCTGCCTGTGCCGCTTGGTATGCCGGCTGCGAAGTAATCGGCTCCGCCCAGGGTGGTACATACCCCACCCCGCCCCGCAACCTAAAGACATAGCCGGCACCAGTCGGCTTATCCGGGTCATCATCATTGATGCCATTGTGATAAGCACACAACATCGTCAGATTCGGCGGATCCGTCGCCCCACCCGCCTGCCACGGCACTAAATGATGCACCTGGCAATAATCCGCCGGCTTATTACACCCCTCACGCGCACACGTCGGATGCTCCGCACTCGCCATTAACCGCTGCTCAAACCCAGCCAAACGCCGCACACGATGCAACCACACCGGCCCTATAGTCGGATGCACCAAAGTCACATACCCAACCTCAGCAAACTTATAGGTCACAAACTCCCGGCCCGTCATCCGCCCACCGTTGGTAAGCACGAGCTCAATATCATCGCCCTCACCCCGCACAATCTGGTCCAACTCATCCAACGTAACCACCACATTGGTCGCCACCGCAGGCTTCGAACCCCCATGCGCCTGGTTAAAGAACACCTGACCTGCCGCATCCAACAAATCAGCCGGATTAATCGACTCCAAAGTCCCACGCATCTCACTAATGCGCAAGGCTGAATCAGTAATCGTCAACGAATGCGGCCCCACCT
>NZ_KV805081.1:133364-170463 GCF_001811515.1 Corynebacterium sp. HMSC076G08
TCGTCAACGAATGCGGCCCCACCTTCCGGTACGTTAACCTCACCCCGGGTTCAGGCACCCGCTGCGGCCGCAACTGCTTCAACCGCTCTTTGGCCACTTTCGGGATTTGGTGTGCCGGGGTACCCGCCAAGCGGACACGCAGATTCCACGCATCCAACTCTTTTTTCACCTTGGCGGTATAGGACTCAATCAAGCTCAACGTTGCCACATCATGCCTTTTAGCGCCCGCAGCCGCACGCGCCTGGCGCTGCTTGCCCGTAAAACGCGTCGGCCCAAAATACACCCCGTACAACCCGGCCAACTCCGCAGCATCAGCCGCAGAAGCACCACGCGCGCGTAAATCATCCACACTGCCTACCGCAAGCCCCACAAGATCCAACCCCGACCTGCGATAGGAGAAATAAGTCTCCAAATCCCCCATGCGACAAAGACTAAAACACCACCACCCACCCCGCAACCGGAGGCGGAAAATATCAGAACCAGCGCTCGAGGACCTTTGCCACACCTGCTTGATGGTGCGGTAGCGTCACCACATCTGCAGCCGCCACGACATCCGGATGCGCATTCTCCATGGCAACACCGCACCCGGCCCACTCAAGCATCTCGATATCGTTGGGCATATCGCCAAAGGCGATGATGTCTTCGCGGGCGATACCGTGGTGCTCGGCCAACCACTTCACTCCGCGGCGCTTCGTCACGTTGGGGGCCGCGACCTCTAGAACGCCTTCGGACATCGAGTACGTCACGTGAGCAAGCTCGGAATCAATGTGCGGCGCAATGAGCTCGTAGAGTTCCGGCGCCGAGAACGCGGTATTACGAATCAGCAGCTTGACCGCCGGTCGGGACACCAACTCCCCCACGCTCACCAGCCCGAAGCCCTCAAAGAGCGCGTTTTCCGAATAGTGCGACTCCACCACGAAGAGTTCCTCAACCGGGTCCAAGACCGAGCCTCCCGCACGCTCCGCCCCAAAGCCAACCCCACCATGCGGCTCGAGTACCTTCGCAGCGACCTTCACGGTTTCCGCGAGGGCCTCAGGCGAAAGCTCGTGGGCGGAAAGAACGCGGTCCTCCGCCGAGTCATAAATCACCGCACCATTTGATGTCACGCAGACTGGACGCACGGTCAGCTGCTCGAGCACGGGCATGATCCACCGGAAGGGGCGCCCGGTTGCCAGCGCAAACTCGCTGCCCGCGGCGACCGCACGGGCCACAACTTCGCGGTTTCGCTTGGGCACCCGGTGGTTTCGGTCCAACAAAGTACCGTCGATATCGCTGATGATGAGGCGCGGAGCGTGGTCCGAGAATACTTCATTGGCCATAGCCCCGAGTCTACGTCAGGCTAGGACACACGACGGCACGAATAAGCGCCCAACGACGAAAGCGGCCGCCACGAGATTACTCGTCACGGCCGCGTTTTCGTGTATCGCTCAGGCTTTAGGCAATCACGTCGTCATCATCCACGTCTTCCCAGTTCAGGGAACGCTTGATGGCGCGCTTCCAATCGCGGTAGAGAGCCTCGACTTCTTCCTTTTCGCGTTGTGGCTTCCACACCTTGAAGTCACCTTGCTGGGAGCTCAGCACGCTGAGGTCCTCCCAGAAGCCGGAGTCAAGGCCCGCGGCGAAAGCAGCACCCGTAGCGGTGGTCTCCACGTTCTTCGGCCGGTGTACCTCGACGCCAAGCATGTCTGCCTGGAACTGCATGAGCAGCTCGTTCATCGTCATGCCGCCGTCGACGCGCAGCTCGGTGATCTCCACGCCAGAATCCGCCACCATGGCATCGGCGACGTCGCGAGTCTGGTACGCCGTGGACTCGAGGACCGCGCGGGCCAGGTGCTTGCGGTTGGCAAAGCGGGTCAGGCCCACGATGACGCCGCGGGCATCCGGGCGCCAGTACGGGGCAAACAGACCAGAGAAGGCAGGAACAATGTAGACGCCACCGTTGTCCTTAACCTCACGGGCCATGTTCTCGATGGAGGCAGAGTTCGGGATGATCTGCAGGTTATCGCGCAGCCATTGCACCAGGGAACCGCCCATGGACACGGACCCTTCGAGCGCATAGACAGGGCGCTCGCCCTCACGCTGGAAGCACACGGTGGTAAGCAGGCCGTTCTCCGAGAACTTCGGGGTCGTACCGGTGTTGAGCAGGAGGAACAGGCCGGTACCGTAGGTATTCTTGGCGGAACCCGGGCGGAAGCAGCCCTGGCCGAACATGGCGGCCTGCTGGTCACCCAAAATGGCGCGAATCGGTACGCCGGCCAGCGAGCCGCGCTCGCGCACAGTGCGGAAGTCACCCAGGGACGGGCGGATCTCCGGGAGCATGGACGTCGGGATGCCCATCTCCTTGCACAGTTCCTCATCCCACTCGAGCTTCTCGATGTCCATGAGCAAGGTGCGCGAAGCATTAGTGACGTCGGTAGCGTGCAGGGCCTCCTGGCCGTTGTCGCCATCGGCGCCGCCGGTAAGGTTCCACAGCAGCCAGGTATCGATGGTGCCGAAGAGCAACTCGCCCTTTTCAGCGCGCTCGCGCGCCCCCTCGACGTTATCGAGGATCCACTTCACCTTCGGACCGGCCGGGTAAGAGTTGATAATGAGGCCGGTGCGGCGGCGCCACTTGTCCGCGCCCTCCTCGCCGGCGAGCTCCTTACAAATCTCGGTGGTGCGGGTATCTTGCCAGACAATGGCGTTGTACACCGGCTCGCCAGTGTTCTTGTCCCACACAACGGTGGTTTCGCGCTGGTTAGTAATACCGAGGGCGGCGATGTCCTCGATGTTGATGTCGCCGTTGGCCAAAGCTTCACCCACCGCGCGGCGGGTGTTGCTCCAGATTTCCTCCGGGTCGTGCTCGACCCAGCCCTTCTCCGGGAAGATCTGCTCGTGCTCGAGCTGGCCGACGGACACCTGCTCTCCGTCGTGGTTGAAAATGATGCAACGCGTGGAGGTCGTACCCTGGTCAATCGCTGCAACGTAGCTCTTGGTGGACATAACTTTCTCCTTGTCGGGGGTGTTTTAAAGGGCTATGGATAGCAGGCCAACGGCGACGGCCGACAGCATCGGCGCGACGACCGGAACCCAGGCATAGCTCCAGTTTCCAGTGCCCTTGTCCTTGATGGGGAGGACAAAGGCGTACATGATGCGGGGGCCGAGGTCACGAACCGGGTTGATGGCATATCCGGTGGGGGTACCGAGGGACAGACCGATAGACACGATGACGAAGGCAACGCCGAAGTAGCTCAGCGGGCCCAGCTCTCCTCCGGTTGGGCCGAAGGCGATGAACATGAGCAGCACGCAGGTAGCGATGAACTCGGTAACCGCGTTCCACCCGTTATTCGGGTGCGCGGGCTTGGTAAAGAAGATGCCCCCGGTGTTCTTGTTGGCGCCGGTGACGTTGCCGGCTTCGTCGAGATTGTTGGCGTCGAAAAGCTGCTTAAAGGTAGCCCAGGCAAGGAATGCACCAAGCATGGCGCCGAGAATCTGCCCCAGCAGGTAGTAGGGAACGAGGCCCCACTCGAGGGAACCGTTCACGGCCAGCATGATGGTGACCGCCGGGTTGAGGTGGCCACCGGTGGGGTCGGCAACACTAGCGCCGATGAACACCGCGAGGCCCCAGCCCATAGCGATGACGATCCAATCCGAACCGCGTGCGCCCGAGGTTCGAAGGTTAACAACGGCGCACACGCCGTTACCGAGCAGGAGCAGCAGCGCAGTGCCGATGAACTCCCACAGGAATGCATCCATTCCGGTCATTAGATGTCCTTTCTTATCTGCCTAGGCCAAGGGCCCAGCGAGGGATATCCACCGCTCGCTGGGCCCCGTGACTTTTAGGCTTCTTCCTTGGTGGCTCGTGCGCTGCCTGCGCGCTCGAGGATGTCGTTTGCCTCACGGTCGGTCAGCGCTGCCTCTGCGGCGAGCTCTGCCTCGGTGTGCTTGGTGAAGTGGGAGACTTCGCGCTCAATATCGGCCTGATCCCAGCCCAGCAGCGGGGCAACGAATTCAGCGATCGGCTGCGCAGCGGCGACGCCGCGGTCGGCGAACTCGATGGCCACGCGCAGACGACGGGCCACGATATCGTCGATGTGCAGGGCACCCTCGTGGGTTACGGCGTAGCGAACCTCAGCCCAGATGTAGCTCTCCGCGCCTGGAACCGGCTCCAGCAGCGTGGCGTCCTCAGCAGCCGGGGCCAGCACCTCACCGATCAGCGAGCCATAGCGGCCGAGCAGGTGCTCGATGCGCTCTTCGCTGAGGTTATAGCGGCGAGCCAGCGCCGGTACCTGGTTGGCCAGCGCGTGATAGCCATCCGCGCCCAGAATCGGGGTGCGCTCGGTAACGGACTCGGACACCTTAGTACCCAGCTCCTTCACGGCCAGGTCCACGGCATCCTTACCAATGACGCGGTAGGTGGTGTACTTGCCGCCGGCGACGGAAACCATGCCCGGTGCCACGCGGGCCACGGCGTGGTTGCGGGAGAGGTTGGTGGTGGAGTCGGACTTGCCGGACAGCAGCGGGCGCAGGCCGGAGTACACGCCAACGATGTCATCGCGGGTGATCTTGTTGCGCACGCGCTGGTTGACCTGATCCAGGATGTAGTCAATATCCGCCTTGGTCGGGGCCGGGTCCGGCAGGGACAGGCCCTTTTCCCAATCGGTGTCGGTGGTACCGATGATCCAGTACTCACCCCACGGGATGACGAAGAGCACGGACTTTTCGGTGACGAAGCACAGCGCGGCTTCCGCGTCGAGAGCATCCTTCGGAACCACGATGTGCACGCCCTTGGAGGCATGAACCGTGAACTTTCCTTCGACGCCGGCCATCTGCTGAATCTTGTCGTTCCACACGCCGGTCGCGTTGATGAAAACCTTGCCTTTGACGGTGGCCTCGCGGCCGGTTTCCAGGTCGCGGACCTTCGCAGCGGTGACGCGTCCGCGGGCGTCCTTCTCAAAGCCAATCACCTCAGTGCCGGTACGCACGTTGGCCCCGTATTCGGCGGCGGTGCGCAGGACGGTCATGGTGTGGCGGGCGTCGTCGACAAGCGTGTCGTAGTAGCGCACGCCACCGACGACGGCGTCTTCCTTGAGGCCCGGGGTCACCTTCAGCACGCCCTTGCGGGTGAGGTGCTTCTGCATCGGAACGCTCTTGGCGCCGCCCATGAGGTCATAGAGGGTAAAGCCGCCAAACATCATGACGCGCTCCCAGCCGCGGTGGGTCAGCGGGAAGATGAACTTCAGCGGCTTCACCAGGTGCGGTGCGAGGGTGGACATGTTGAGCTCGCGCTCCTTGAGGGACTCCGCCACCAGGCGGAAATCAAACATGGCCAGGTAGCGCAGGCCACCGTGGAACATCTTGGAGGAGCGCGACGAGGTGCCAGCGGCGAAGTCGCGGGCCTCGAGCACAGCCGTCTTCAGGCCACGAGTGGCCGCATCCACGGCGGCGCCGGCGCCTACGGAACCTCCGCCGATGATGACGACGTCATAATCCTCGGTGGAGTAGTCGTTCCACGTCTTTTCAAAATACTCAGGGTTGAAGCTGTTAATACTCGTCGTGGTCATTGTTGACCGAGTCTCCTCTCTCGCTGCACGGCGTCAGAAAGTCCTGTCCAGTTGACGATGTGCGCAGCATGTTGCGCTCATCCACCACGCGCGTCCTGTGCACCGATGCCTCGGCCACCTGCCCGAAGGGCGGATGAAGAAGAAGTTTTCTCCCACGGCCAATGCTATAGGTCACGCCAAATTATCTCTGGAGACGCTACTCACACGTAAGTTCCGCTTCCGTAAGCTGGAGTTTCCAAGGCGCTCCATAGGTGAACAAAATAAAATAACACCCCCTTCCGGGGGTGTTAACGGGCGTTGCGAACGCTTCTTAAATCCAGGGTGTCAAGACTTATTTCTTCTCTTGCTGCAAGCGTGCCATGGCCTCCAGCACCTCGGCCATTCCGTAGCGCTCGGTGGAATACGTCACCGCCTGCGCAGCCTTAATCACCTCAATGGGTGCAGTCTCAAGCGCCACCATGCGCACGGCGACGCCGTCCCCGCCCTCCGCAAAGGTTTCATCCCCCGGCTCATTGGCAAAGAACAAGAGATCCTTCGGCTCGGCCCCAATCTTCTTCACCACGGCCGCCAGCCCCTCCGCGGGGGAAGAGGCCGTCGCCACCACTCCCCCGGGGGCATCGTTGAACTGCACCCCTTCGGCACCGTCCGAGCAGGCGATGCGCCAACACGATTGCGGAAGGTCCCCAAAGGCGGCAGCGTCCAGTACCTCGCCCTGCGGCGAGAGCACGACAAACCCCTCAACCTGCGGGTGGAGCTGCGTCAGCGCTTCTTGGAGCCGCGTCGAGATTTCCCCGTTTTCCATGCTCAGCGCGCTCTGATCCGCCACGACCACGCGCGGCACTTCGGAATACTGCGCCTTCACGCGGTGGGGCAGGCGCGAGACAATGAGCCGAGATTGCGTCGCCGCGGAGAGCAACCCCTGTTCCACCACGGAGCCAGCGAAGATTTCCTTACTGCTCGCAGCCATGGAAGCTTGGGCCTCCATGACATCAGACTTCAGTTGCGCCATCACCCCCGTGACCTTTTCGCGGCCCTCCTCTACGCCGCGCATAGCCTCTTCCACCACCGAGTTGAGGTTTTCCTTGATCCACTCGAGGGTTTCCGGCGCGGTACGCGGGCGGTCCTTCTCGGCGGCGTCGGCTCCGGCTTCTGCGGTACCGGTTTCCTCGTTACTGCCCGGCTTCATCAACGCCATCCGATCGCGCATGAGGTCCACGGTGGCCTCGGACACTCGCTCCTTGAGGTTGGTCAGATCATCGCGCAGCCGGCGCACACGGTAGCGCTCAGTCTCCACCTCGGAGTCCTGCGCCTCGGCTTCCTCCAGCGTCGGCGCGCCCCCGCCCTTGCGGGCCGGTACCCAGTATTCGCCGGCCGGCATCGGGCCGAACTCCGTCTCATACTCCGCCCACAGGCCCTCCAGGGCCTCCTGCATCCGACGGCGCACCTCCGCGATATCCGCGTCGAAATCGCCCGTGGTGTAGTAGGGCTCAAGAGCCGTGATCAGCACCGGCGTCTTCGTGCGGCCCAAGTGCTTCTTCTGCCCCTTCGTCCAAATACGCTGGGAGCCAAAGATAACCTGCGGGATGATCGGCACGCCCGCACCATGCGCAATACGCGCCGCACCGTTACGCATGCTGCGAATTTCAAAGCTGCGGGAAATCGTTCCCTCCGCGAAGACCCCCACGAGTTCCCCACTCTTGGCTAGTTCGATGCCTTTGACAATCGACGCCCCGCCATCGATGCGATCCACCGGAACATGCCCCATCACCTGAAAAAGCTGACCGGCCACCGGCGTCTGGAAGATGGAGGCTTTAGCCAAGTAGCGCACCAAACGCCGCTTGCGATAAGCCAAGAAGGCCCCGAAGAGGAAATCCATGTAGCCGGTGTGATTGCACACGATGACGGCCCCGCCCTTATCCGGGATATTCTCCTCGCCGGACAGGCGCATCTTCAGCCCCTGGGCCAAAGTCACCCCGCGGCCAATGTGCGTAATCTGCCGGTAGAGGAAATTAGTCACAACGCTCATGATGCTCCAGGGAGGATTTAGGGCTTTAAGAGGGCACAACCGGGGATCGAAGGGGGCGCCTGCGGCGCCTCCTGTCATTCTTCTAGGAGTTTACGGGGTAAAGAACGTCCTTACCCACGAATGGGCGCAATGCCTCCGGAACCACGACGGACCCATCTGCCTGCTGGTGGTTCTCCAGGATGGCCACGAGCCAGCGGGTGGTAGCCAGGGTGCCGTTGAGCGTGGCGGCGTACTGGGTCTTGCCGTTCTCGTCGCGGTAGCGCGTGGAGAGGCGGCGCGCCTGGAAGGTGGTGCAGTTCGAGGTCGAAGTGAGCTCGCGGTACGTGCCCTGGGTGGGCACCCACGCCTCGTTATCGAACTTGCGGGCTGCAGAAGAACCGAGGTCTCCGCCCGCGATGTCGATGGTGCGGTAGGGCAGCTCCATCGCCGCGAGCATGTCCTTTTCCATGTTCAGCAGCTTCTGGTGCATCTCCTCGGCGTCTTCCGGCTTGCAGTAGACAAACATCTCCAGCTTGTCGAACTGGTGCACGCGCAGAATGCCGCGGGTGTCCTTGCCGTGCGAACCCGCCTCGCGGCGGAAGCAGGAGGACCAGCCCGCATACTGCAGCGGGCCCTTGGACAGGTCGATGATCTCTTCCTTGTGGTAGCCAGCCAGAGCCACCTCCGAAGTACCGACCAGGTAGAGATCATCCGCCGGCAGGTAGTAGACCTCATCCGCATGCTGACCCAAGAAACCGGTGCCCTGCATCACGTCCGGGCGCACGAGCACCGGCGGGATCATAAGGCTAAAGCCGGCCTCACGGGCCTTCTGCGCAGCCAGCATCAGCATGCCCAGCTGCAGGAAGGCGCCATCACCGGTGAGGTAGTAAAAACGTGCGCCGCCGACCTTGGCGCCCCGCTTGACGTCGATAAGCCCCAGCGTCTCACCCAATTCCAGGTGATCCTTCGGTTCAAAGTCGAACTGCGGCTTCTCACCGACCTCCTCGAGCACGACGAAATCATCCTCGCCACCAGCCGGGGCACCCTCCACCACGTTGGAGAGCTGGTACTGCAGCTCCGTTACCTTGGCTTCGGCCGCGGCCGCTTCCTCGCCGGCCGCCTTGACTTTTTCCTTCAGCTCATTGGAGCCCTCCAGCAGCGCCGGGCGCTCCTCCGGGGAGGCCTGGCCAATCTTCTTGCCAAAGGCCTTCTGCTCCGAGCGCAGCTGGTCAGCCTTCACAATGGCCGCGCGGCGCTGTTCATCAGCAGCGAGCAGCTGGTCCACCAAAGAGGGATCCTCCCCACGGTTTACCTGGGAGGCGCGGACGACATCGGGATTTTCGCGAAGAAATTTGAGATCAATCACGCCGGATAGTCTAGCGCACGGCCACACCTTTGCGCTGGTCATAACCAGCTGGCTATCATGGAAAACATGGCAGCTCACATTATTACCGACGGCCCCGTGCCCAAGCACGCTCAGCTGCGGGATATTCTCTCCGAGCTCTGCCGCACCACCCTCAAACCCGGTGACATCCTCCCGGGCGAGCGCATTCTCGAAGAAACCTACGGCGTCTCCCGCATCACCGTGCGCCGCGCCATTGGTGACTTGGTGGCGGAGGGCCGCCTGCGCCGCGTGCGCGGTAAAGGTACCTTCGTGGCTCCGAACCCACTGGTCTCCCGGCTCCATCTGGCGTCCTTCTCCGATGAGATGGGCTATCAGAAAGTACAAGCCTCCTCGCGCATCCTGCTGGGTGAACGCAGCGCCGCCCCCAGCGAAGTCTGCGAGTTTTTCGGCACGGAAACCACCGTGGCCCATACCCACCTGCGGCGCCTGCGCTTGGGCGATGGCGAGCCCTATTCCATCGACGATGGCTGGTATAACTCCACCTTTGCTCCGTCATTGCTGGAGAATGACATCTACAATTCCGTCTACGCGATTTTGGATAGCACCTTCGAGGTCCCCATCACCGGGGCCGAGCAGACGGTCACGGCCGTCGCAGCAGAGGAGGACATCGCTGAGCTTCTCGACGTCCCCCCGAACACCCCTCTCCTCCACATCACCCGCCTCGCCCGCTCCGGCGATCGCCCCGTGGAGTGGTGCTCCTCGGTCTACCGCACAGACCGCTACCGGCTCACAACGCACGTCTCCCGCGCACGTATCTAGCGGCGCCGTGCTCCCGCACGGCGCCGGGCGGGCTAGAAGCCAGGGCCGCCAAGGGAGTAGTATGAAGAGTTCTATGAGCACTTCATCTGCGTGGCGCTCCGCCTCCGCCATCCGCGTCGTCCTCGTTGCAGCCGTGGCCGCGGCCGCCTTCATGGCGTCCTACGGCCTCTTTAGCGGCGAGCCAACCGGCACCGATTCGGCCGCACAAGGCTCCGCTACCCCCAACGCCGACGGCAGTCAGGCCGCCGATCCCTCCGAAGGAGAGATCGCATCCTTTACTACCGCCTCCGCTGGTTCGTGCGTGACATGGGACATCGCCCCAGACGGCACTGCCACCGGCTTCGAGCAGACCAGCTGCGATAAGCCGCACCGCTTCGAGGTCTCCTCCCGCGAGGACCTCAGCACCTACCCCACCAGCGAGTTCGGACCCAATGCCAAGCGCCCCGACATCACACGGCAAAACGCCCTGCGCGACGAGCTGTGCGAAGCCCCCACGGTGAGCTACCTCAACGGCAAGTGGGATCCCAACGGCCGCTACGACATCGCCTCCATCCTGCCGCCGGCCGCCTCCTGGGAGCAGGGCGACCGCACCTTGCTGTGCGGCCTGCAAACCACCGACGCCAACGGCGTCCCCCAGGAATCCACTGGCAAGGTCAGTGAGGTGGACCAGGCGGTCGTCGCCAAGCCAGGCGAATGCCGCAAGGTGGACGAGAACCAAGTGCTCAGCACCGTTCCGTGTAGCGAGCCGCACCAGATGGAGACCGTATCCGTCATTAACCTCGCCGAGAAATTCCCCGATGGCTACCCCAACGACGAGGACATGGATAAGTTCCTCTCCGAAACGTGTACTCAGGACGCCATGGACTACCTGGGCGGCGAGGAAAACCTCTACCAATCCACACTGCAGCCTTTCTGGGGCGCGATGAACCGCGAGTCCTGGGAAGCCGGCTCCCGTTCGGTGAACTGCTCCCTCATCCACGTCAACGACGGTCTGTTTTCCACCATTACCGGCTCCGCTGCGGAGGGACGAGATTCCCTGAACATCAACGGCGCCCCGCCCACCGAGCAGCCGAAGCGCAACCCGCTGCGTGATCAGAACGCCCAGCCGGGCGGCGAGAACTCCCAGCCGGCTGGCGACAGTGCCGTTCCCGCCGCCACTACTGCACCGGCGCCGGCCCAATAAACCCCGACTATCCCACAGGGAGTAAGCACATGTACGAGGTCAGCGAGGAACGCTTCGAAGAGCTAGTCGGTGAGGCCCTGGATAAGATTCCCGATCGATTCGTCGACCAGATGCGCAACCTGGTCATCTTGGTGGAGGAAGAAAACCCAGACAACCCTAACCTGCTGGGCCTCTACGAAGGCGTGATGCTCACGCACCGCACCGCCTCGCACACCGGATACTTGCCGGATACCATCTCCATTTACCGGCAACCTTTGCAGGCCATTAGCAACTCCGAGGAGGAGCTCGCCCACGAGGTCATGGTGACCGTCTTCCACGAGGTCGGGCACTATTTCGGTTTCGAGGAGGACCGCCTCCACGAGCTCGGCTGGGGGTAGGCGCCTACCGTAGCCAGAGCGAAACTAAACCTCGGTATCCGCCCAGCGCTTCAGCGTCCACTGGCCAAAAGGCTGGCCCTGCGGCTCCATGAGGGTAAGGCGGCAGTTCGGCATGTAGCCGGTATAAGCAAAGTCGGGGTCCACGCCGCAGGCATGCGTGGTCACCACGCGGATGGCAGCACCGTGGCTGACGACGACGATATCCTCATCATCCTCCAGCTCCGCAGCGAGATCCTCCAACACCGGTTGGTAGCGCTCGAGCACATCCACGTAGCTCTCACCGCCAGGCATCCGGGCAGCTTCATCGCCGTCGAGCCAGCCGCGCAGCGCCACCATGTATTCGCGGTGGGTATCCTCGCTGCCGCTCATTTCATGCTCACCGGCAAAAACCTCGTGCAGGCCTACACGCACTTCCACGGGAACGTTGCGCTCATCGGCGGCCTCGCCATATGTACGGGCGGCCAGCATCGCGGTCTGCTGGGCACGCAGGGCAATAGAACACACAAAGCGCACGCGGCGCCCCGCGCACAGCTCAGCCAACTCGCGGCCAACATCTTCCGCCTGGCCGCGGCCGCGCTCGGTGAGCTCGGCGCCCGGCGGGCGGGTATCCATAACGCGGTCAATATTGGAAAAGGTCTGGCCGTGGCGCAGCAGGATGATTCTTCCGGTCATGCTTCACCACACTATTGGCCGGTGCGCGCCTGCGCTACCCATTCATCGGCCTCCTTCAACCGCGCCAGATCCCGTGGCGCCTCCCCTAGCGCCACCACGGAAGGCCAGGAACCCACGAAAACGACATTCTCCGCGCGCAGCCACAGCGCCCGCAGAGCTTCCGCCACCGGCTGGTCCTCAATGTGTCCGATGAGGTCGGCGTGGAAACGGTAGTTACCGAAGACGGTGCGCAGCGGACGGGATTCGATGCGGGAGAGGTCCACCCCGCGGTGCGCGAATTCCTGCAGGGCCCCGACCAGGGAGCCGGGCTCATTGGGAAGGGTGAAGATGACGGACGTCCTGTCCTTGCCGGTCCGCGCGGTGGGCTTTCCGGCCGGCCCCACGAGAACAAACCGCGTCGTGGCCCCGGCAACGTCCGCGACGTTCTCCGCAAGAGAATCCAGCCCGAAGACCTCCGCTGCCCGTGCCGGGGCTGCCGCGGCATCCACCTCCCCGCGCGCCACGGCCTGCGCCGCCGCGCCATTCGACGCCGCCGGAACATAGTCCACGCCCGGTAGGTTCTGCTCCAACCAACCGCGCACCTGCTGGTAGGCCACAGGATGCGTGGAGAAGGTGCGAAGAGTCTCCGCGGAAGTGCCGGGGCGCACCAGAATGGAGAAGGACACCGGCAGGTCTACTTCGCGGTAGATCTGGACCCGGGAGCCGTCGGCAAGCGCGTCAAAGGTGGCAGTCACCGGACCGTCCACGGAGTTTTCGATAGCCACGCAGGCATAGTCCGCCGCACCTGAGCGCACCGCTGCCAACGCCTCGGCCGGCGAGTTCACCGGCAGCCCCTCGGGGGAAGCAAAGTCTGCGGCGAAGTGCTGCATCGCCGCTTCCGTGAAGGTTCCGGCGGGCCCGAGGAATGCGATGGTGGTGCTCATGACAGCAACTTTATCTCACGTAACTACTAAACTGAGCCGCCATGGACAGCACCGAGTTCACTCTGGACAAGCTGCGCGAGGATCTATCTGGTCTGGACCCCGCGGAACACGGCTTCACGTACCTCGACCTCGAGCGCCGGCCGCAGGCGCACGGGCGCTTGAGCGGCTGGATTCTCTCGGTCAAGGACCTCAATGACGTCGCCGGCATGCCCACTACGCTCGGTCATGCCGAGCGCGCCTACGTGGCGGAGGAGACCGATCCTTTCGTGCAGGAGCTTATCGACGCCGGCGCGCTCGTCGTCGGCAAATCCGCCGCGCCCGAGCTGGGCCTTCGCGTGGACACCGAACCTGTCGGCCTGGCGCACCCGGATAATCCGCTCTACCCGGGCCATACGCCGGGCGGTTCCTCCGGCGGAGCGGCGGTCCAGGTGGCGCGGGGTCTGCTGCGCGCTGCGCATGCCTCCGACGGCGGAGGCTCCATCCGCGTGCCGGCTGCCGCCTGCGGCGTCGTCGGGTTCAAGCCCGGCGGCGAGGACCTCTCGGTGCAGGGGTTCATCACGCGCAGCATCGCCGATACCGCAACTCTGCACGGCCTTAACCCGCGTGCCCGGCGCGCCCGCATCGGCGTGCTGACGGATCCCCTCTTCGCTCAAGCCGAGGTAGCCCCGCACATGCTGCGCGCGGTCGCAGAGGCCACCGCCACCTTTGAAGGGGCGGGGTTCGAAACCGTCGCCATCTCTCCCTACCCCCAGGCCGCCCGCACCTTTGAGGCCTTCCAGCACATCTTCACCCGGAGATTGGCCGGCCTTGACTTCGCGGAGGGTTACGCGGAGTGGATCCGTGCGAAAGGCCGCCGCGTTACGGACTCCGAATTTGCCGCGGCCCGCACCCACGCCGCGCAGCTGCCGGAAATGCTGGCACAAGAGTGGGACGTCGACGCCATCTTGAGCCCCATGCTGGCCTTCGATCCGCCCCGGCGCGGGCACTTCCTGGCGCTGGAGCACCAAGCCAACTTCGATGAGCAAACGCGGTGGTCGCCGTGGGGATCGTTGTTCAACGTGGCGCAGTTGCCCGCTATTTCTGTGCCCTGGCCGGTGCGCGATCACCCGCCCGTGGGCGTGCAGTTGGGTTCAATCACGCTTGACGAGTCCTCCCTTCTCGGCCTCGCCCAGGTGCTTCACCCATGACCGCGCGCTCACGCCTGCGCGCGGAAATCCTCATCGTCCTGACCATCACTTTTGGTGTCTCGGGCGTGCGCGCCGCGCTGCGGCTGACCGATTCCCTGCTCAACCCCGCCCCGCTCAACGAGCAGTCGGTCACCATCAACGCCTCGCAGTCGGCGACGACGCTGCTCGACCTTGCTTTCCAGCTCTGCAGCGCCGCGGTGCTCTTCGCGTGGGGAGCACTTGCGCTCTACCTGATCTCCTTCCCGCCCCGCCCGCGGTGGCGGGATGGTGTCCACGGCGCAGCGCTAGCGGCAGTCATTGGTCTGCCGGGGTTGGTGCTGTATTACGTGGCGCTGCACTTCGGGTGGACCAAGGAGGTGGTGCCGGGAGCGTTCGATACGTGGATTGAGATCCCGGTGCTGCTCATTAAGTCCTTCGCCAACGCCTGGGCGGAGGAGCTGGTGGTGGTGTACTGGTTCATGACCAGGCTCAAGCAGTCTGGGTGGGCCCTGCCCGCAACGCTGGCTGCTTCCTCCATCCTGCGCGGCTCCTATCACCTCTACCAGGGTGTTTCCGCAGGCTTCGGCAATATCATCATGGGCGTGCTCTATGGCTGGTACTTCCACCGCACGGGGAAGGTGTGGCCTCTGGTCATCGCGCATTTTCTGATCGACGCCATCGCTTTCGTGGGCTACACATTGCTCTTCGGTGCTTAAGCGCGGGCCGAGGGCTCGTGGCACCGAAAAGACCACGACCGCGCCCTGTGTGAAAGGTGGGGCGGAAGTGATTTCGCGGTACAGTGTTCCCCATGACCTACCAAGGACACGATCCAGAGCGCGATTCCCGCCGCGCTGGCGATCCCCACGGCGATTCCCGCCGCGCGGGTGCCACTGGCCCGGCCCACCCCCACGGCCCGGATGGCCCGCGCGGTGCGCATGCTGCCGGGCAGGATGCCGGTGAGTTCGTCCTTGGCGCTGACGGGCAGCCCCTGCGGGATCGTTATGGACGCCCGGTGCGTCGCCGCCCCTCCGGGCAGCGAGCTAATCCCACGCACTCTTCTTCTCGCGCTCAGCGCCCCAGTGCGCAGCGCTCGCGTCCGGAGGAAACCCGCTTCGACGTCGATGCTTATATGGCTCAGCACGCATCGCCGCGCCCGGCGCCCCAGCAGAACATGCCCGCCCGGGAACCTGCCGCCGGCGCATACCGGCGAAGCCCCGACGCACCGCCGCGCAGCTACTCCCCACAGACTGCGTCCCGCGGGCGTCCTGCTCGGCGCCCGCATAGCCGCCGCAAGAAGGTCAACCCGGCCAAGCAGGTCTTCGGCTGCTTAGGCTGGCTCATCGTCATCGCCCTCGTCTTCATGGTGGCCTTCACCTTGTGGACGGATTCGCGCCTGACCCGTATCGATGCCTTGCCCTCCGAGCAGGTGACGCCGACCTCCGGGACGAACTGGCTGTTGGTGGGCTCGGACTCGCGCCAGGGCCTCACCGAGGAACAACAGGCCGAGCTGGGCACCGGCGGTGACGTAGGAGTTGGCCGCACCGACACCATCATGCTTCTGCACATTCCCGCATCCGGAAAGGCCCAGCTGGTCTCCATTCCGCGCGATAGCTACGTCGATGTGCCCGGCTTCGGCATGGACAAGGTCAACGCCGCCTTCACCTACGGTGGGCCGCAGCTGCTGACCCAAACCGTGGAACAAGCCACCGGCCTCCACATCGATCACTATGCGGAGATCGGCATGGGCGGCTTAGCCAACGTCGTGGATTCCGTGGGCGGCGTGGAGATTTGTGTCAAGGAGCCCATCAACGATCCGCTCGCCGGCATCGACCTCCAAGCGGGCTGTCAGAAGCTTCGCGGACCAGATGCCCTTGGCTACGTGCGCACCCGCGCTACCGCGATGGGTGACTTGGACCGCGTCGAACGCCAGCGCGAGTTCTTCGCCGCGCTGCTGGATAAGGCAACGTCCTTCTCCACCATCGGCAACCCCTTCAAGGCCATCTCCTTGGTCAACCACACCGCAGATTCCTTCATCGTCAACGAGAAGGACCACGTCTGGCACCTTGCCCGCGTGGCACTGTCGATGGCCTCGGGTGTGGAGACGAAGACTGTGCCGATCGGCGGCTTCCAGGACACGGTCGTGGGCAATGTCGTCCTCTGGGATGACGCCGAGGCCCAAGCACTTTGGGACTCCATGCGCTAAGGCTCCGGCCGGTCGTTTCGATCAAATAGGGCTCCAAAACCTGTGTGGGTTTTGGAGCCCTATTTGATCGATATGTACCTAAGCCTCGGGGCGAAGGTGCCGAGGAATTAGCGCAGCGTCACCTGACGGGACTTGATGTTCTGCAGCTGCTTGCGCTCATCGGCGTCGAGGTTGGCGTCGTTGGAGATCTCCTCCTCCAGCGCCTTGTTCACGCGAGACAGCTCGGCCTCGTAGGAGTCGTGCGCGACCTCAGGGTCGAGGTCAAAGACCGGGGCGATCAGCCCGTGGGTGCGGAAGACACCGGCGAACTTGGTGCCCTCACCCAAGTTGAGCTCACCGCGAGCGGCCACGCGCGCCAGCGCATTGAGGAAAGCATTCTCGTCATCACACGGACGGACCCAGCGGATGTGGGCCTTGCCACCACCGGCGTTAGCCCAGAAGGCGGTGCCGGCAAAACCTTCGGCCTCCTGGCCCACCTGGTAGGACTCGATGACGGAATCGTTGGCGCGCTGCAGAGCCTGCGCCATCTGCGGCGGAACCTGTGCGCCCTCCGGCATCCACCACGCGAAGTCCTGGTAGACGTTGATCTCCAGCTCGGCGTCCTCTTCCAGCAGCTCCTTGAGCTCCGGCTGGGAGCCATCAGCAGCGGTGGACTCGAGGGTGGAGCCCGGCGTGTTGTGTTTCACCCAGTTCAGGGCGAAAGCCAGGTCGCGGCCCGGGTTGTGCGTGTGAGACTGCACCTGCAGTCCCACGAAGGCCTCACCACCGGATTCCTCATCACGGATGAGCGCCGCGGTAGCACCGGGCAGCACGGTAGCGACGTAAACGTCCTTGTCAAAGCCCTTGACGGACAGCTTCGCCGTTGCGGAAGGAACAAATTCCTGCAGGGCGACGAGGCTAGCCTCAGCGGCCAGCCCACCAAAGGGGCGAGGGTCCTTTTCCAGGGCAGCGCGCTCGGCGGCGCGGGCAGCGAGCTTAGCTTGGCGGCGGGACATGCCCTCCGGCAGCTGTTCGTTCTTCTTTTTCTTCTTGGCCATACTGAACAACTTACCTGTTCATTACAGCTCAATGGCATGCAGGGCCACTTCCGGTTGGTTCGTGGCGAGAATATCCACCCCGTTCGCCCACGCCCACTTCATATCTTCAGGTTTATCGATGGTCCACATGTACGTGGGCAGGCCGTGCGCGCCAATCGCGTCGGGCTGCAGCTTGCCGCGCAACAGCGACATGCCCAGGCCAGTGGGCTGCGATAACAGGATATCGGGGCGGTTGAAATGGCGCTCCCAATCGCGGCGCAGGTAGATGCGGTCGACGTGCGGGGCAAGCGCCGCCATTCGACGAATAGCCCGGTGGGAAAAGGAAATCATGTGGATCCGGGGGTCGTCGAGAAGTCCTGCGTAGCGCAGCCGCAGCACCATCTGTTCTTCAAGGATGTCACCCTGCCCCGAGGGGTGCTTGGTCTCAATGTAGAGATGGTGCTTCTTACCCCCGAGCATCTCCAGGAGCTCGTCGAGAAGCAGCATGCGCTGGCCGCCACCAATCTTCAGGCGGCGCAGCTCCTCCCAGGTCAGGCGAGACACTCGGCCCGAGCCGTTCGTGGTGCGGTCCAGGGTGGGATCGTGGTGAACCACCACCTTGCCATCACTGCTCAGGCGGATATCGCACTCGATACCGTGAATGGGAAGCGCGAGCGCTTTCTCAAAGGCAAGAGGGGATAGCTCCGGATATTTCCCGGAGTATCCCCTGTGGGCGACGATCTTCACTAGCCGAAGATTTCTTCCTTGATGGTGTTGAGCGTGTTGAAGGAGTTCTCAAAGCGCTCCTTCTCGTGGTCATCGAGGGCCAGCTCGATAACGCGGTTGACGCCGGAGCGATCAACGATGGCCGGAGTGCCGATGAAGACATCCTCGTGGCCGTACTCGCCCTGGAGGTAGGCAGAGACCGGCAGCGCAACGGCCTGGTTCTGGATGACCGCGCGGGTGATGCGGGCCAGGGCCATGCCGATACCGTAGGAGGTGGAGCCCTTAGCATCGATGATGTGGTAGGCAGCGTCGCGGGTGTCCTCGAAGATCTTCTCGATGCGCTCGTTGTAGCCCGGGTCCTTCTCAGAACGGTGGGACAGAGAGACACCTGCGATGTTGGCGGAGGAGACGACCGGCAGCTCGGAGTCACCGTGCTCACCGATGATGTAGGCGTGGACGGAGGTCGGAGCCACGTCATCCATCTCAGAGAGCATGTAGCGGTAGCGGGCCGAGTCCAGAACGGTGCCGGAACCGATGACGCGCTCGTGCGGGAAGCCCGAGGCCTTCCACACTGCATAGGTCAGCAAGTCCACCGGGTTGGAGGCAACCAGGAAGATGCCGTCGAAGTCATTCTTCATGACGTCCGCCACGATGGAGTTCATGATATTGACGTTCTTGTCCACGAGCTGCAGGCGGGTCTCACCAGGCTTCTGCGCAGCACCGGCACAGATGACGACCATGGAGGCGTCCTTGCAGTCTTCGTAGGTGCCCTTGGTCACGCGGGTACGGGACGGGGCCCAAACGACGCCATGGTTGAGGTCCATGACGTTGCCTTCGAGCTTCTTTTCGTCGATGTCGATGATGGCCAGGTGGTCAACAGTGCCCTGGTTGACCAGAGCGTAGGCGTAAGCAACTCCAACGTCGCCAGCGCCGATGAGTACTACTTTGTTTCCAACATGATTTCCCATGTCTCCTATTGTGCCCCCAATGTCCGAATTTTGCTCGTTATGCGCCCGAATTCACAGGATAAGTAGTCCGATCTCACATTTTCATGTCCGATTGGGTCTGATTAGTGGCATCACTGCACGTACGGCCCAAAGCTGGTTCAATGGCCAGCATGCGTCAACTTGCGCGCCGCATCGCCCTCAAAACCGCCCGCACAGGCCTTCAGGCTGCCATCTTTTCCCTGGAGCTCATCAGCGATCTCACCCCCGGCATGCGCATGACCGGCCGGCGGCGCCTGCCGCAAAATATGTGGCCCGGGATCTTCGGCGCGGAGGTAGCAACCTGGGCAGCCGTCTCCCCGTCGCTATTGCCACGCCCGTGGTGGGTTACCGCTGCCAACGTGGCCATCGGCCAAGGCGCTGGCCACCTCGCCGCCACCACCGCAGCCTTCGCCGCCAAGCGCGGGCTCCGCCTCGCTGGGCGACGCCCCCAGGACCACGTAGGCCCCACCACTCGACGTTATTCCTACTACCTGCTTGGGATCGGAACATTCATCGCGGGCATACGCTCCCTGCGCAACCAATCAGAACAAGCCCGCCTCGTGAGCAAACTTAATGACCGCGGCCCCCAATCCGCAGCGCTGGGCATGGTGGTGGGCACCGCGGGCTACGGCGCCTTGCTCATCGTCGGGGAAGCAGCGCAGATCGCCGTTACCCAGCTATCCCGCCAGGTGCAGCGCTGGCTGCCCAGGTGGATAGCGTGGCCGCTCGCCGGCGGCGTGGTTGGCTTCGCTGCGGCCGTAGTCAGCGACCGCATGGTGTGGCGCCGGCTGCTCCGCAGGGCCTCCATCCAAGGTCTGGCCCTCAATAAATTGGTGTACCCAGGCTCCGCGATGCCGTGGGAGCCGGAACGCTCGGGAAGCCCCTGGTCCCACGAGCCGTGGACGGCCGTCGGCTCCCAGGGCAGGGCCTTCCTCGACCGCGGCCCACGCGCCCAGGACATCAAAGAGGTCATGCACTTCGAACGCGCCCACGAGCCGATCCGTATTTACATCGGGCTCATCCGCGGCCGTGGTCCGCACGCCGCCGCCCGCCACGCGGTGGCGGAGATGGATCGCACGGGCGCATTCCACCGCGACACCATCGTGCTGCAGATGCCCTCCGGCTCAGGCTGGATCAACAATTATTCGGTCAGCGGCTATGAATTCCTCACGCGCGGAAATTGCGCCACCGTAGCCCTGCAATTTGACTACCTTCCCTCCATGTTTTCCTACCTGGTGGACAAGAACCTCTCCCGTACCTTTGCGCGCGAGCTCATCGCCGCCGTTCATGCCCGCCTCGCCCTCTTGCCCGAGGACAACCGCCCGAAGCTGTACTTAAGCGGCGAGTCCTTGGGCTGCTATGCCATCGTGGAAAACTACGAGACGCTCGAAGAACTGCTAGCCGCCTGCGATGGTGCGGTGTTCACTGGGCCGCCTCGGATGACCAGCTTCATGCGGCGCCTTCACCGTGAACGCGGTTCCTTGGAACGCCTGCCGCTTATCGACGGCGGCCGGCACCTCCGCTTTGCCGCCGTTCCGGCCCACATGGAACACGATGCCTTCGGCGAACCCTATGGCCCCTGGGAGCGCCCGCGCGTGGCGGTGGGACAGCATGCTTCCGATGCCATCGTGTGGTGGGACAGCAAGCTCATCTATGCCCGCCCGAACTGGATCCACGAGCCGACCCCGCAGACCTTGTACGCAGATACTTTTAAAAACCTGCGCTGGCATCCGTTCATCACCTTCTGGCAGGTAGCGCTGGACCAGATCAACTCGCTCAACGTGCCGGGCGGCCACGGCCACAACTACTTTGAGGAAACCTTCTGGTACTGGGATTCCGTCCTCGGATCCCAAACGCGCACCCAGCTCACTCCGGAGCTCGCTGAGCGCATGCGGGACTTTGTGGAGCGCGACCAGCTCAACAAACCTTCCGACTTCCGCACGCACGTGCGCAAGCAGCTCTAGCCGCACGCCAGTGCGCTCACTGCGCTAGCCACACTTGACGCCGGTGCTGTGGTGCGGGCAGTAACCGTTGGGCACCTTGTGCAGGTACTGCTGGTGCTCGTCCTCGGCCAGGTAATACTCCCCCGAGTCCGTCTCGCTGAGGAGGGTGACCTCGGTGGTGGTGGCGCCGAAGCCGGCGTCGGCAAGCTTGCCCGCGTAGGAATCCACGAGCTGCTGGATCTCCGCGCGTTCCTCCTCGGTCTCTGGATAGAACGCCGAGCGGTACTGTGTACCGACGTCATTGCCCTGTCGGAAGCCCTGGGTCGGATCGTGCGCCTCCAGAGCCTTGACCACTAAGTCGCGCAGGCTCACGCGCTGCGGGTCGTAGGTAATCTGCACTGCCTCCGCATGGTTGGTCAGCCCGCGGCAGACCTCGTAGTACGTCGGGTTAGGGGTGGTGCCGCCCGCATAGCCCACGGACGTCGACTCCACACCCTCGGTTTCCCAGAACATCTTCTCCGCGCCCCAGAAACAGCCGATGGCAATGATGAGGGACTTCTGCCCTTCCTTCCACGGACCGGTGATAGGAGTCCCCAGGACCGCATGGGGCTGCGGGTTGTCCAAGACGGGCTCGGATCGCCCGGGAAGGGCGTCCTCCGCTGCCACCAGCTTGGGTTCTGGCTTGAAAAGAAACATGCAGGATTCTCCTTCGCGTAGTGTTGTCCTCCCCTTATACTCCGCTAGGCCGCTTGCAATCCAGGTTTTCGTTCACGGCGGTTCCCATTAAAAAATTATTGTGGCCAAATCCTCATCCGCACCCTACGATGGGGCCTCGTACCCCAAAGAAAGGATGACACAAATGGCTGTTTACGAACTTCCTGAACTCGACTACGCATACGACGCTCTGGAGCCGCACATCTCCGCTGAGATCATGGAGCTGCACCACTCCAAGCACCACGCTGGCTACGTTGCTGGCGCTAACGCTGCGCTCGAGGCTCTGGAGGAGCAGCGCAACGGCGAGGCTAACGCTGACGCTATCCGCGCTCTGTCCAAGAACCTTGCCTTCAACCTGGGTGGCCACACCAACCACTCCATCTTCTGGAAGAACCTCTCCCCGAACGGTGGCGGCGAGCCGACCGGCGAGCTGGCTGAGGCTATTAACCGCGACTTCGGTTCCTTCGAGAAGTTCAAGGCTCACTTCTCCGCTGTTGCTACCGGCCTGCAGGGCTCCGGTTGGGCAGTTCTGGGCTACGACCACGTTGCTGGCCGCCTGATTATTGAGCAGCTGACCGATCAGCAGGGCAACATCTCCGTGAACTTCACCCCACTGCTGATGCTGGATATGTGGGAGCACGCCTTCTACCTCCAGTACAAGAACGTGAAGGCTGATTACGTTAAGGCTGTCTGGAACGTCTTCAACTGGGATGACGTTGCTGAGCGTTACGCTGCTGCCACCAAGTAAGCCCTCTGGCCTCCTTTAAGGCCATATAGCTTCGACCGCGCTGAGTTCTCTTCATTGAGGCTCAGCGCGGTTTCGCGTTGTGACTCCCTCTACAAGCTTTGCGGAGGACCACCCAACCCCGATATCCAGACCACAACTGCCCGATCCGCCAAAGTTATGCGCCGCCATTGCAGATCCGAGAGGGATCTTCGTCATATTGGGCAGTTGGCCTATCCGTTAAGGCACTCTGCCGCCTGGGAGCACCAGTGCCAGGCTGCCACACGAGATCTCCAGCCCTGAAGCACTCCGCGCGTTGGCGGCCGCGCTGCCGTTCGATAGCTAGTCGGCGGTGCGTGCCACAACGAAATCCTTGAAGTGCTCCACCGGCGGGGCATCATCGCCCTCGCGCCACACCAAACCCAGCTCGCGGTAGGCCTCTGGTTCTAAGGGAATGAGGTTGCGGGCTTTTAGATACGGGTCATCAAGCGGCAGCAGGGCCGATCCCAGCCCGGCGGCCACGAGGCCGGCCACGGTGGTCAGCTCCATCGACTCGAAGACGAGGCGAGGGCTAAAACCGGCCTCGCCCGCCAGGGAATCGAGAAGCATGCGGGTTCCATAGCCCGGCAGCATGCCGATGAAGGGCTCGTCCCGGAAGTCTTCCATGCGCACCCCGTCTCTTCCTGCGGCCCAATGACCTTCGGGAACCGCTAGACCTAAGCGTTGCAGCTTGAGCTGGTGCCACCCTAGCGGGCCGGGGGCGGTAGGGCGGGGACCGACCAGCGCCAAGTCGGACTCGCCGGCGGCTACCCTCTCCACGAGCCCGCGCGCCGCGCCTTGGTGCAGGCGAATATCCACGTGTGGGTGTTCGGCGCGATAGGTCTTGAGTAGCTCCGGGACCATCCACGTGCCCAGGGAATGCATGAAGTCGAGGCGCACGGTCCCACGCTCAGGATCCATCAGCCGGGCCACGGCATCGCGCGCGGCGGCTTCCGACAAAAGAATCCGCCGCGCGTGTTCCACGAAGGCCCGGCCGCGGGCATTCAGCCGCAGGCGCCGGCCGCTGCGCTCAAACAGGCTGGCCCCCACGGCCGTCTCGATCCGCTGCACGCGGCGGGTCAACGCGGATTGGGAGAGCCCGAGGGCGTCGGCAGCCGCGCCGACGAGGCCATGGTCGGCCACGGCGACGACGCCGCGCACATCCTCCAGATTCATGCACACCTCGCATGCTTTATGTGACTTTTAGACATTTTACACATAACCCGCGCTAGGCCATGCTTGATGCATGACCAGAACGCGGCGCGCCACCATTGCCATGCTCTTCGTGGGTCTGGCAATTTTTTCTTGCCTTTACCCCACCCAAGCCATGCTGCCCACGTTGGTGGAGGACATGGGCATGTCCTCCACTGAGGCCGCCATGACTATTTCCGCCGCAACCGGCGCGCTGGCCGTCTGCGTCATCCCAGTCTCCATCATTTCCGAGCGCATTGGGCGCGGCAAGCTCCTGCTCGTCTCCACCATTGCCGCCACGCTCATCGGCATGCTTGTTCCGCTAGCACCCAATCCGGAGATCCTCATCGCCACCCGCGCGCTCCAGGGCGCCGTCATCGCCGGCGCACCTGCTACCGCCATGGCCTGGATCTCAGAGGAGCTCGAAAGCTCCTACGTTGCCCGTGCCATGGGGTTGTACATCGCCGGCACCACCATTGGTGGGCTCACCGGCCGCCTCATCCCGACCGGGTTGCTCGAGCTCACGTCCTGGCGCTGGGCACTGGCGGGCTCTAGCCTGGTCACGCTCATCCTCGCCATCATCGCCGCGATCTTGCTGCCCTACCAGCAGAACTTCACCCCCAAGGAGATTCACTTCCGCTCGGAGCTGCGCGCCATCTTCCGCCATGCCCGGGACACCCGCCTCATCCCCTTATTCATCGTGGCCTTCGTGGCCATGGGCACCTTCGTGTCCCTCTATAACTTCCTGGCTTTTCGGCTCATCGACCACTTCCACCTCGCGCCCGGTTTGGCCGGCTTGGTCTTCCTCTTCTACCTCACCGGCACGTGGTCTTCGGCGCGGGCGGGCCGGTTGGTCACGCAGGTCGGCCACGCCAACACCTTGCTGCTGTCCTGCCTGCTTTTTGCCGTGGGCATCGCGCTCTGTATGGGGGCACTGATCCCCACCCTTCTCGGCATCGTGCTCTTCACCATCGGCTTCTTCGCAGCGCACTCCACGGCCTCGGGGTGGGTGGGGCATATCGCCACTCACGACCGCGCTGAGGCCTCCAGCCTCTATGTCTTCTTCTACTACCTGGGCAGTTCCATCCTGGGCGCACTGGCCGGCGTGCTCTTTGATTCCCTGTCGTGGACCGGCTTCATCGCCGTCTACACCGCCCTCGCCGCGGGCATCGCGGTGTTGAGTTGGGTGGTGAGAAAAACCGGATAAAATCGTGTTTTATGGACAAATGGTCACCGCGCACATGGCACAGGAAAGCATCCCGCCCTGTCAGCCTGTGGATGATGGTCTTTCTTCTCGCGGGCGCAATCCATACCTTTATCCCGAATTACCGGTGGGTCCTCATCCACCTTTTCACGCTCGGCATCCTCAGCAACAGCATCGTGGTGTGGTCCCAGCACCTCACCGAGAAGTTCGTGCAGCTCAAAGTTCCGATGTCGGCCCGCCCTCGCCAGCTCGCGCGGATTTATCTGCAGAATGCCGGCGTTATCCTCACCCTCGTGGGGCAAATCCTCAGTGAATATTGGGGCCACCACTGGGTGCTCACACAGATAGGCGCCACACTTGTCGCGCTCGCCGTGGTCTGGCACGGCGTGGCCCTCTTTGCCTTATGGCGCCAAGCGGAATCCAAAAGATTCCGCCCTGTCGTTGCTGCATACGTAGCCTCAGCCTTCTTTCTTGCCGTTGGTGCCACTCTTGGTGCCTTCCTCGCGACGCACCCCTCCCATCCGCGCCTGCTCATCGCGCACGTGGCCGCCAATATTGGTGGCTTCGTGGGGCTGGCGGCGGCCGGCTCACTCACCATCTTGTTCCCATCTATCTGGCGCACCAAGGGAATCAATCCGCACATGGGCCTGAGCTTCACGCTGTTGGCGCTGGGCGTGGTGACCACCGTGATCGGCAGCGCGTGGAATGTACCGCAAGCGGGCCTCATCCTCTACTGCGTCGGCTGGGCGCTCAGCCTACAGAGCTGGTTACTCAATGCCCTTAGCGTGTTCCGGGAACCACGCGGGCGCATCACCTTCCCGGCGCTTTCTGTGCTCTTTTCCTGCTTCTGGCTGCTCGGCGGTCTGGTGTATTACACCACCCAGCATTTCTTCTCCAGCGAGCCACAGATTCCCATGCTCGCGCTCGTCGTGGGGTTTGGCGCCCAACTGCTCATCGGCGTCATGGGCTATATGCTGCCCACCACGATGGGCGGCGGCCCTTCAGCGGTGCGGGCTGGCCTGCGCGAATACAACCGCTGGGGGCTGGGGCGCTCGGTCTTCATCAACGGCGGGCTTGCCCTCTGGCTGGCCACCTCCAGTTCCCTCACCATGGTTGCCGCCTCGCTGCTCTGCCTCGGTTCCATGGCTGTCCTCCCCATCCTCACCGCCCGCGCGGTCAAGGCCCAGAAAGCCGTGCTTCTCAAGAAGGCCGAAGGCCCAGCCCCAACGAGCACAACGGACTGGGACCAGGTGTGGGTGGCGCTTGCGGTGCTCATCATCCTCGGCGGACTCAGCCTCATCCTGTAGATCCCCAGACCTCGATCCCGCAACCTCCTGCGTGGGCAGTGGGGCGTCGGCAAGCGCTTGGCGACGCCCACCTGCAGGTTGCGGGTTTCAGGTCTGGGGATTTGCAAAACGGGAAGGCAGAAGAAGCTAGGGCTCGAGGGGAGGCACGCCCGGCGCGCCGGCGGACATCCACTCGCGGACCACGTGGGTAGCGCGCACATCGCCGGCGTTATAGCGCAGAATCTGCGCACGCGCGTCCGTGTCACCGGCAAGCGCAGCGCGGCGGGCGTTAACGGATTCTTCGCCGTCAAACTCTTCCGGCCATTCAAAGCCCGCGACCGGGGCCACGGTCTTCAGACCCAACCCCGCGGTGCCGGCGAAACTACGCTTGACGTGGACAAACATATCCACCCACTCCTCCGAGGAGATGAACTCTTCCACTTCCTGGAGGTTGGGGGTAGAAAAACGCTGCGCGGACCTGCGCATCCAATGGTTCTCCCCGTGGGCGGAGTAGCAATACGCCGCAAAGGTCTTTCCCGCCGCATGTGCGTCAGCGCGCACTCCCATGAGCCACTCCCAAAACTCGGCGAAATTCTCTGCTTCCGCCCGGCCGCCGAGCGGCTCCCACGTGGCAAAAGAGTGATACTCACCGTCCAGGAGTGCACCCCACAGGTAGGCGCCTTGATCCAGGTAGGCCTCCATATCGACGTCGACTTCCACATCCGCGCGAGGAACGCTGACCTGCCCGCGGCGCAGCAGGGGAATACCTTCGCGCCAGGCGGCGGCGAGGGCGGAGGGGGCGCCGAGGGAGGCGTCGATAAGCCCTTGCACCGTTGTGATACCGCGCTCGCGGTAGGGGTTGGCGCGGTCGCCCGGCAGGAAAAGGGAAATGTCATCGCGGGCTTCCAGCTCTTCCCGGCACAAGGGCCAAAAGCGGCAGGAGGCGCACTCCTTAACGCGGCGCGGGCCCGCGGGCAGCGGTTGCGCCAGTGCCTCATCGATGGCAAAACGCGAGGTATCCGTGACAAAAGCCTGGCTGCGGTCCTGCCCAATCGCCGCGCCCCTGCCAGAATTCAGCCCCACTTCTTCCAAGCCCCGGGCTGCCAGCGCCAAACGGTAGCCGTCGATGGCGTGATGCCGAATCTTGTATTTTGCCGGCAAGGGCTCGCTCAACCCCAAGCGGTGGGTCGGCACGACGAGCGCACACGAGGCCTCATGCCGGCGCGCCACGCGGTGATCGGAGACGATGACAGGGCTATACATTTCGCCGTCCCGAACGAGGAGCTCCACGCGCACCATCCACTCTTCGGTGGAAAAGACGGCGTTGGTGATGTGCGTATACCCACGAGCTAGAGCCTCCAACGTGGCCAGGGCCCGCTCGAAGTCGCTACCCTCCAGGTCAATGCGGCGAAAACGGCCCGGCCCCTTTGCGGGAAGGCGGCTCAAGGCAGCATCGATAGCCGCCGCGTGGCGTTCCGCGCGGGCCTGACTTACCGCGGTACGTGGGATCTCGGGATGCGCGCGGCGCTGCACCAAGCGATAACGGCAGCCCACAAGATCCGTGGCGACGAGCACATCCTTCACAGCAGGTGAGCTTAGTAGACCACCTTGCTAGAGTTGTAGCGAGACCCTAAGGAAAAATAATTTAAGGACGTTTCAATGGGCATTATGAAGAAGATCCGCAAGGCCCGCCGTGAGGCCCGCGCTGAGGTTAAGGCCGCCAAGACCCGTGTAAAGGCAGAGGTCAAGGCCGCTGATAAGGCCAAGCACCGTCAGCAAAAGCTGTTGGCTAAGCAGGAGAAGGCGCTTATCAAGTCCGAGGAAAAGGGCCTGAAGAATCGCCGCAAGCACGAATACAAAATGGCCAAGAAGGAACTCGAACGCATTAAAGAAGGCCGTTTAAATAAGAACAATGTCAAGCGTTATGCCGGCGCCCTGCGCACCGCCGCACCTCTTCTTTTGCCCCTGATTTACCGCGGCATCACCGTTGCCCAGCGCGAGGTTGAGAAGAAGCGTGCGCACAAGGCTGGCGTCAGCGCTGAACAGCTGGCCTCCTTCTCCGGCCACGGCGCACCGCTAAAGGCGCGCACCGCCGGCATCCGCAACTCCCTGAAGGACGCCCAGCTGCCCGCCGGCTTTAAGCGCGACGTCAAGGAGCGGCTCAACGAGCTCGATTCCGCAATCGACAATGCGGAATACATGACTGAGCAGCAGCGCCAGCGCGCACACCGCTCCATCTCCGGCGAGATTGATTCCCTCAACGATGAGATCCAGTCCAAGCTGGGCGCATAACCCTTCGCACCACAGCTTCCAGCCTTCGATCCCCACATTTCCCGCCTCCTAACAAGGGCGAGAAAGCGGATCGGAGGCTTTTTCTTTCGGGTTTAAAATCAGCCTTTGTTACCGGCCAGAATATTGCTTCTCCTTGCGCCCCTTAACTGTGTCGCAGACGTGGTTTTGCTCTATAGTCAATAACAAGAGAAGGTTCTTTTAATGACTTTCTCTTTAATCCGTTAAGTTACTTAAAGTTTAGGCTTCCGCCTTTGTGGTGAACGATGAGGGAAGCCCAAGCACAGCGCGATCAGATTACAGATCGAATGGAGAATCATGGCACGCCGCGAAATCACCCAGTTTTTTGACGACATTGATAACAAGCCCCTCAGCGAGGAAGAACTGATTGTCATCCGCTTCAGCGTTGACGGTAAAGACTATCTCCTCGATGTTTCCCAGGAGAATGCCGATAAGTTCCACGCCGCAATGGAACCTTTTGTCAAGGCCGCCCGTCACCCGGTGAAGAAGGACACCCGCCGCTACAAGCCGGCCGATGTCCGCGCCTGGGCCGCCCAGCACGGCTACCAGGTGGCCGAGCGCGGCAAGATCCCCAACGACGTCATCCTGGCCTACCGCGACGCCAACAACCTCTAAAGAACGCCCTGCTCGCGGGCGGCCGCCACGGCGGATGTGCGCGAGCGCACCCCTAATTTGTCGTAAATGTGGACGAGGTGAGACTTCACCGTCGCCTCCGAAAGCATCAGCTCCACACCGATCTCCCGGTTGGAGGATCCCGCCGCGACCAGCTTCAGTACTTCCAGCTCGCGCGGGGTAAGGGAGGTCCGCGGCGTGCGCACGCGGGTCATCAGCTTATCGGCCACCACCGGCGAAAGCGCCGAATCACCGTCGGCCGCCGAGCGCACCGCCGCGAGCAGCTCGACCGGCGGTGCATCCTTCAGCAAGTAGCCCACCGCTCCGGCCTCAATCGCCCCGAGAATATCCGCGTCAGTGTCGTAATTGGTCACCACGAGCACCTTGGGCGGATTCTCCATGGAGTAGCGGATGGCGGCAGTCGCCTCCGCGCCGCCCATGACGCGGGTACCTTCAATCCCCGCTCCAAAACGCAGATCCATGAGGAGGACGTCAATGCCACCTGCCTGCGCTGCGGAGACGGCGGCTTCGGCGGTAGCTACCTCACCCACCACCTCGATATCCTCAGCCCCCTCGAGCACCGAGCGTAGACCTAGGCGTACGATCTCGTGGTCGTCGGCAAGCAAGACCCTAATCACGGGCTTCCTCCTCATTGGTACGGTGTGGACAAATTCCTAATCTACATCGTTATGTAAGGGCACACTAACTGAGACCGCCGTACCGCTGCCTGGTGTGGATTCAATCACGACCTCTCCACCAAGTTCCTCGGCACGTCTGCGCATCGCCGATAGACCAATATGCCCCAACCCCGCCGGCTTATTCTCCACTGCCTCCACATCAAAGCCGTCTCCATTGTCCACCACGTCCACGCGCACCTCATCCGGCGCATAGGTTACCGTCACCCGTGCCTTGCTGGCGCGGGCATGCTTGACGACGTTCCCCATCGCCCCCTGCGCAATCCGCAACAGTGCTGCTTCCACTTTCATGGGAAGTTGCTGGACATCGCCCTCAACGTCCACGGAAACATCAACCCCACCGGTTGCCGCGAAGTTATCCGCCATCCTGGTCATAGCTGACTCCAGGGAGGTTTCTGATAACGCCGCCGGCTGTAGTGCTGCGATCATGGCACGCGCCTCGTGGAGGTTATCCGCCGCGGTGCGCCGGGCGAGCTCAATGCGCTCCTGCGCCTTAGGGATATTCTCCTGGGCCAGGTCGCGGTCAGCGGCGTGCAGAAGCATCTGGATGGAGGACAGGCCCTGTGCCAGAGTGTCGTGGATTTCGTGGGCGATGCGCTGGCGCTCAGCGGTCATGCCGGCCGTGCGCTCGGACTCCACCAGCTGGGAACGGGTTTTCACCAACTCTTGGTTCATCCGGCTCAGCGCCCGGAAGGCATAGGTAATAGCGATCGTCACCAAGGCCGATACCGCTGGGCCCATAACGCCGCCGAAGGACAGCCCGCCCGGGACCTGCACCAGCACGGTCATCACCGTGGCCGCGATAACGCAGATGACGCCGGGGATCATCTCCAGTACGTAGAGGTACACAAAGTACAGGGAAAACACCAGGTAGATGGCCGCGGGCGCCACTGCCAAGTCGGCAAGCCACAACACCGTGAGGATGACTATCCAGCCATAACGCGCGATGCGCGGCAGCGTCTCCAAGTAGGCTGAGCCGCCGAAGTACACCACGGCGAAGGACACCAAGAGCAGCAGGTTGAGCACGCCCTGCCACAGAGGTAGGCGCACCGTGGTAAAAATCGCCACCACCAGCAGCGTCGCCGTCAGGACGTGGATACCGTTGCGCAGGGCATCCGATTCAACCGAGCGCTGGTCTAGTGTGGACGTCATGCGCCACAGCCTACTTCCCCCGCTTGCCGCCTGCCTGATCGGCATCGGCTTCGCCGCCGCGGGGTGCTCGGATGCAGACGACCCCACCCCCAGCACCCCGGCTGCAAGCCCTGCGACACCCACCGACGCAGGCGATGGCCTGCCCATCGACGCCACGGCGGAGGTCAGCGACTGGGAAGACTGCCCCTATCTGGATACCCAATGGGTGGCCGATACGAACGGGCAGAGGATGACCCGGTGGGGCGCCGACAAGCGCTTTGGCACCCCCGCCTGCGTGTTCTGGTCCTACCCCGAGGAGCCGCAAGTCACCGTCCTCATCCGCCAGATGCCCAGCATGGAGGAAGCGCGCGCGGTCGTGGACTGGGCCGCCCCTGTCGAGGACACGGAGCTTGCCGAATTCGATGGCTGGTCGGGCGGGCGCGGCGTCTTTGAGGATCACTCGGTCTTCGCCGTGCAGAAGGACAACCACGCCGTGGTGGTGTGGTCGAACCAGCTGCAAACGCTCAAGCCCCAGCTCATAGCGCAGGAAGCGATCAAGCGTTTAGGCCTATAAGGCCTAAACGTATAAGGCCTAAGCATTTAATGGTCTAAACGGCGACGTCGTTATAGGGCATCTGCGCTGCTACCCAGGGAAACACAACCTCCATGAGGAGGAAGAAGACCCCCACGGCAAGGGCCAGCGCCAGCACGGCTTTTACCGCGGTGGGGCCGGGCAACAGGTTCCACAGTGCGCGATACATTAGTTCTCCTCCAAGACGGCGGGGCGGTCATTGTCATCTGAGCCGGGCTTCTTAGCCTCCCGGTCGGTCTCCATGGCGTGCACGATCATGCGTTCCGCATTGGAGAACTGCGGATGGCACGTCGTGAGTGTAAGCAAGGATTCGCTGGGCTCAACGCCCTCCGCTCCGGGAACAGGTTGGAGCACGCTCACATCGCCCGGCAGCGTGATGTGGCGGCCTTGAACCGGCTGGTACTCCGCCTTCGCTTGCTGCTCTGGGCTGAAGCACTCCCCCGGAGAACCGTCGATAGGCAGCACGCGGTAGGTGATCCACTCCGTCGCAGTTTCGATGACGATGGCGTCACAGGTGTGCAGGTTACCCAAGTCATTAAAGGGCGCGCCCTTGCCCACGCGGTGTCCGGCCACCGCAAAGTTGCCCGGCTCACCGGGCATCTGCGTGTCGGTGTAGCGCCCCGGTCCGCGCAGCAAATCATCCTCGTTGGTGCCTTCGAGGACCGCGAAGGCGAAGTCCGAGCCGAAGGCAGGGATATAGAGGCGTGCAAATGCCTCACCGAGCTGCGGGGCATGGCCAGCGCCGCGCGGATTGTGCCACTCCTCCTGTAGCGTCTCGTTGGCTTCGTCCTGTAGCTTGCCGGAGGCGATGTTGGTCCAGTAGGACTCGTAAAAAGCAAAGAGCAGCAGCAGCACGCCGGCCGTCAGCATCAGCTCACCGATGACGGAGCCGACGGTCGTTCGCGTACGTGCGGTGGGGTGGGGCATACTCACTACCCTAGCCTCCCTGTAACGTGTAAGTGCCCCACCACCCTGCAGAAAGAGGAGTAGGCGATGATCGAAATTTTCATGTATCCGGTCTCCGGAATCATGAAACTCTGGCACCTCCTGTTAGGCGCTTTCTTCAGCGGCTCCATGGCATGGATCCTCACCATCGTCTTCCTCGTGCTGACGGTCCGCGGGCTCATTGCTCCGCTGAACTGGCTTTCCGTGAAGCAAGGCCGCATCGGAGCCCTCATGCGCCCAGAGATGACCGAGCTCAACGCGCAGCTCGCTCGGGCCGACACCGTCGATGAAGCCGTCGCCGTCCTTACGCAGCAGCGCGATCTCAAGAAGCGCTTTCAACACAATCCATTAGTGGGTTGCTTCCCAGCCTTCCTCATCATTCCCGCCTTTATTGGCCTCTACCAGGTGGTGCTCCGGGTTTCTGGCTCCACGCATGAGCCGGTGGGGATGCTCACGCTAGACGACGTCTCCTCTTTCCGCGCTTCCACCGTCTTCGGCGTTCCCCTCACCGATTTCGCCCGCGAGCACCGTGACTTGGTCCTGCCAATGCTCATCGCGGCACTCGTGTTTACCTCCCTCAACACGCTCATTACGCTCTACCGCGGCTACCTCACCACGCTTTTCGACGAAAAGATCCCTCGCCGCTTGCTGTGGTTTATGGCCCTCATGGTGGTTCTTATCCCGTGGATGTTGTGGATGGTGGCCTGGCACGGCCCCATCCCCGTGACCATCATCTTCTACTGGGGCTGTTCCTACCTCTTCACCCTGCTACAGACGGGCGTGTACGAAATCATTCTGCGCAAGCGCTACCCGCTGCCGGAGGCCGTACACGAGCAGCGCCGCGCCAGCATCCAGCGCTGGCGCACCAAGGAGAAGAAGCGGGAAAAGAAAGCGGCTAAGCAGCGGCTCAAAGAGGATCCGGGGCATAAAGAAGAGCTCGCCGCTAGCCGCAAGCGCCACTCGGAGATCGTGGCGGAGGCACGAAAAATTGTTAAATCGAATAGTCGGCAGGAGGAGCCGACAGAAGCCGAATAGCCAGCTGCTTGGCTGTTACGAGCGGGGCGACGTCGCGGGTAAGGCGTGCGCCGGCAAGCCCGCCATCAAGGAAGATGAGAATTTCGCTAGCCTGCTCCTCTGAGGGGTAGCCATTCTTAGTGTTGAGGAGTGCTGTGACCGTGGAATGCATCCACGTGCGGTGTTCGACGCAGGCGGCCACGATGCCGCGCTCGGCATCAGTTTCTGGCCGCGGATACTCGCCCGCAGCGTTGAGGAAGTGCGAGCCCCTGAATTCCATGGAGGGCTGCTCCTCGATGGCCTTGTCGAAGAAGGCCAGAATCTTGCTTTCCGGGTCTGTCGCGTCCTCGGTGCGCTTTTGCCAATCGGCGCGATATTCCTCATCAAGGGCCTCAACGTACGCGATAACGAGGGCGTCCTTAGAGCCGAAGAGGGAATACAGCGATGCCTTAGCGACGTCCGCCTCACGCAGGATGCGGTCGATGCCGATGACGCGGATTCCTTCGGTGGTAAAGAGCCGCGTGGCGGATTCGAGCAGTCGGCTGCGCGGACTCGGACGATTGCGTCGCGACTTCTTTTCGGCCATTTCTTCTCCTCACATGACAAAACCGGTTCATCTACACAATATAGACAAACCGGTATGTATGCGAATTATTATTTCTTGCGGCCCGTAATGGCTCCCACAATCCACAGCAGGATACAGGCGCCGACCGTTGCCGTAATAATCATCAAGAACCAGCTATCACCAACACTCTTATTAAAGAGCGCAAGCAAGCCGCCACCAATCAAGCCGCCGATAACACCAACAATGAGGTTAGTGAACAGCCCCTGATCGCGCTTCATAATCTTCTCAGCGAGCCAGCCCGCAATGATGCCGACAACAATCGAACCAAAGAAACCGAGACCAAGTCCCATGTCACTCTCTCCTTCTCATAACAGTAAATAGCTTTTATTTACGTGCTCCCCACCGTACGCCTGAAAACACCAAAACGACCCGGGCCCACCATATATCCAATAAATGGGCCCGAATCGTTATTACGGGGTTATGCGAAGGTTACTCGGAGTCCGGACGAACCACCATCATCGGGCACGGAGCGGACTGCAGTAGCGCGCGGGAGGTGGAGCCAAGCAGCATGCCCTTGAAGCCACCACGGCCGTGGGAACCCACGACGAGAAGCTGGGCGCCCTCAGAAGCCTCTGCCAGCGCGCGAACCGGACGGTCGCGGGCAATAACCTTCTTGACCTGTACCTCCGGGTACTTTTCTTGGAATTCAGCGAGGCGCTCGGTCAGCAGCTCTGCCTGCTCCTTCTCCACCTCAGCCCACTCGGCCTGTGCGGCGGAGAGGCCGGCCAGGGAGGCCTGAACCTGCATATCCATCCAGGTGTGAACGGCAATGAGCTCCGCGCCGCGGGCATCGGCTTCCTTGAAGGCGTAATCGGTTGCCTTCTGGGAAACCTCGGAACCATCGACGCCGATGACAACCGGACCGTACTTGGTGGACTCAGTGACGTGGTTATCTTCACGGACTACAACCACCGGGCAGGATGCGTGGGAGACGACGGATGCGGACACCGAGCCCATCACCATGCCGGAGAGACCACCCATACCGCGGGAGCCCATGACAATCATGGTGACGTCCTTGGACATCTCCAGCAGCATGTCAATCGGGGAGCCCTCAGCCACGGTGTGGCCAATCTTCAGATCCGGGGCAACCTTGTGGGCCTCGGCGCGGGCATCCTCGATCTTCTCTAGGGTTTCCGCCTGGAGGTCATCAAAAAGCTCCTTCGGCGGAACCATGCCTTCGGCGTAGAGGAACTGCGGCATCGTATAGCTCGATGCGATACGCAGCGGGATACCCCGCTTTACCGCGGTATTAGCAGCCCAGCGGACGGCGTTCTTCGACGCTTCCGAACCATCAACGGCTACGACGACAATGTCTTCCTTTGCCATGACCTTTCCTTTCGAAGTGCTTACACTTCCAGTCTAATACCTATTACTAGACCTGTGGGGTGGTAGCAGCGTCCGCGTTCGCAGGGAAGAGGATGTTGTAGGCGGCCACGACAATGTCACGAATGACGGCACCGATACCATTAGAGAAGAAATCGATGACGGGTGCGAGAATAGAGTTAAAATCCATGGGTCAAAGAATATCGCAAAAAAGGCGTGGCGCAACACCACTTCCTATCCGTGATGGGCTAAACCCCACCCACGCCCGCGTGCCTGAAGGTCCGATTACCGCGTGGAACTTCGTTCACCACCTCATCGTCACTCAGCGCCACCGTCACCCCGACGACAACGAGGCTGCGCTACAGGCCCGCTTCGACGCAGACGAAGTTGTGCGCCAAGATGGTTCCCCTCTTCGCCCTGATAGTATTCTCGCCACCAACGCAATGGTGTACTTCTACCGCATGCCGGCTCCCGAAACTCCCGTCCCATACGACATACCAATCCTCTTTGAGGACGAGCACCTCCTAGTGGTGGATAAGCCGCCCTTCATGGCCACCATGCCCCGCGCCCGGCACATCACAGAGACTGCAACCGTGCGCCTGCGCCGGATGACGGGAAACAACGAGCTATCTCCCGCGCATCGTCTCGACCGGCTTACCTCCGGCATCCTCGTCTTTACGAAGGACCGCTCCGTCCGGGGCGCCTACCAAACGTTGTTTGCCGAGCGCCGCGTAAACAAGACCTACGAGGCCATCGCGCCGCTTGCCGACGTCTCCCCAGGCACCATTTGGCGCTCCCGTATGGAGAAGACCCCGGGGGAGCTGCAAGGCCGCATCGTCGAGGGGGAAGTCAATGCCATCACCGAGGTCGCCGGCGTGGAGCCGGTAGATAAGGCCCCCCACGAGTCCATCCACGGTTCACTACCAGAGCTCGCGAAGTACACCTTGAAGCCGCAGACCGGAAAGACGCATCAACTCCGATTGCACATGCTTCAGGCTGGCATACCCATTATTGGGGACCCCATATACCCCGTCATCTACCCGGCAGAAGCCGAAGACATGCGAATTCCCATGCACTTGACGGCGACGCACATTTCTTTTACCGACCCCGTAACCGGCTATACCCGTGAGTTTCACTCGCAATTACCCCTACATACCCATAATCTTCTTCGCCCGTAGTTTTGGCTCCAAACCCCATGACGGCTGAGCCAGGCAATACTGCTGCCAAAGAATGGGGACGGAATTAGAACGGTACCAAACCATTGCCATTGACATCTTGGTCCGATAGCCTAGGACACCCCTATACTTCCCTATCCGAAAGGAACTGACACGATGAAGAAGCCCCTAGCTATCATCGGTGCCGCTGCACTTATGCTCACGGCAAGCCCCACAGCGACCGCTGAGGACGGGCTAGTGAACAACGCTCGACAAGGATCGTCCACCGATCTCAATGAACTCGTCGTCGACTCCCCCTTCTACGACATTATCGCTATTCCAGTCACGCTCTCATCGATCGCCCTTTCGTTCCTGGGCGTCCCTCAGTGCGGTTTGCATGACACCCGCGGTTGCGAGAAGGGCTAAGTACCACCGTCACCAAAGACAGCGCCTTTTCCTGTTTCCTGTAGAGTTAGCCTTCGGCCCGCATTTGCTGCGGCTGGGGGCTATTTTTGATGTTCTATGTTATTTACGAGGCAAGCCCATAACTTGGACGGATGTGCCTATGTTCACGGGTGCTGTAGCCGGCAAATGGTCTGGGTGAGGTTACCCTCGTTTAGTGGACACCCTATT
>NZ_KV805082.1:0-10761 GCF_001811515.1 Corynebacterium sp. HMSC076G08
GCCGCAAATCCACACGAAATGTCCCTTAAGCCGGTTGGGTCGAACATAACTCTCAAGCCTAGTAGGCCCACGATCACCAAAGCCGCCCAACCCCATCAGGGATTGAGCGGCTCACAGACCTGCTAAATCAGGAAGGGCCTTAGGCCCTAGCAAGAATTAGCCCAGGATCTTGGTAACGCGGCCAGCGCCGACGGTACGGGAGCCCTCGCGGATAGCGAAGCGCAGGCCCTCGTCCATAGCGACCGGCTGGATGAGCTCTACGGACATCTCAACGTTGTCGCCCGGCATAACCATCTCGGTGCCCTCAGGCAGCTTGACGACGCCGGTAACGTCGGTGGTGCGGAAGTAGAACTGCGGACGGTAGTTGTCCATGAACGGGGTGTGGCGGCCGCCCTCTTCCTTCTTCAGGACGTAGACGGAACCCTCGAACTTGGTGTGCGGGGTGTAAGCGCCCGGCTTGATGCAAACCTGGCCACGCTCAACCTCTTCACGCTTGGTACCACGCAGAAGCAGACCACAGTTGTCGCCAGCCTCGGTGTAGTCCATCATCTTGCGGAACATCTCGATACCGGTAACGGTGGTGGACATCGACTTCTCCTTGATGCCGATGATCTCGATGTCCTCGTTGACGTTCAGGGAGCCACGCTCAACACGGCCGGTAACAACGGTACCGCGGCCGGTAATGGTGAAGATGTCCTCAATCGGCATCAGGAACGGCTTGTCCAGCTCGCGGACCGGATCCGGGATGGAGTCATCGCAAGCCTGCATCAGGTCGATAACAGACTGTACCCACTTCTCGTCGCCCTCAAGAGCCTTCAGAGCGGAAATGTGAACGATCGGAGCTTCCTCATCGTAGTCCTGCTCAGCGAGCAGCTCACGGATCTCCATCTCGACGAGCTCGATGATTTCCTCATCGTCAACCATGTCACACTTGTTCAGTGCAACGAGGATGTACGGAACGCCAACCTGGCGAGCCAGCAGAACGTGCTCGCGGGTCTGCGGCATCGGGCCATCGGTTGCAGCAACAACCAGGATAGCGCCGTCCATCTGAGCAGCACCGGTAATCATGTTCTTGATGTAGTCGGCGTGGCCCGGGGCGTCCACGTGTGCGTAGTGGCGCTTCGGGGTGGAGTACTCAACGTGGGAGATGTTGATGGTAATACCGCGCTCCTTCTCCTCAGGAGCCTTATCGATCATGTCGAAGGCGAAAGCGGTGTTCTCCTCCGGGTAAGCGTCAGCCAGAACCTTGGTGATCGCTGCGGTGGTGGTGGTCTTGCCGTGGTCGACGTGTCCGATGGTGCCGATGTTCACATGCGGCTTCGTACGCTCGAACTTCTCCTTTGCCACTGTTTGTCCTCCTGGACTCTATGGCGGCTACGTATTTCGCAGCCACGTGGTTTGTATTGCCATTGGCACTTCGAGCCGAAGCTCATAAGCGCTAATGACGCTTTCTTACGTGCCAGTTACACGATCCTAGATTTATGCCGCAGTTTTTTCAAACTGCCTAAATAGGAGGTAACCCCGCCCAACACGTGCGGACGTTGACCCTCGACAAGAATCAAATTAACGGATCCTGGGAGGGTAACGGCCGGCTCAACCCACATCAAGCGTGTGCGCTCAGCCGACCGCTACCCCAAGGCGCGGAACTGGTCTTCCACTGGCGAAGACTACCAGCCCCGCATGTACGCCTTTGCGGCAGGGGCCTAAAAGTTAGGCCTTGGCGCCGGTGCGCTCCTCGATGATCTCCTGTGCCACGGAGGACGGAACCTCAGCGTAGGAGTCGAAGACCATGGTGAAGTTTGCACGGCCAGCGGTGGAAGAACGCAGGTCACCGATGTAGCCGAACATCTCGGACAGCGGAACCTTAGCCTTGACGACCTTGGCGCCGGAGCGGTCTTCCATAGCGAAGACCTGGCCACGACGGGAGGAGATGTCACCGTTGACGGTACCCATGTACTCCTCCGGGGTCACAACCTCAACGGCCATGATCGGCTCCAGCAGAACCGGCTTAGCCTTAGCGACGGCCTCCTTAAGGACCTGGGAGCCGGCGAGCTTGAAGGCCATCTCAGAGGAGTCAACGTCGTGGTAAGCGCCATCCTCGAGGGTGGCCTTGATGTTCACCAGCGGGAAGCCAGCGACGAAGCCGTACTGCATGGCGTCCTGGATACCAGCGTCGACGGACGGGATGTACTCCTTCGGAACGCGGCCACCGGTGACGGAGTTCTCGAACTTGTAGGTTGCGGACTCGCCCTCTTCCAGCTCTTCCGGCTCCGGGTTGTACGGCTCGATGGTGACGATAACCTTTGCGAACTGGCCAGAACCACCGGTCTGCTTCTTGTGGGTGTATTCCAGGGACTCGACCTTCTTGCGGATGGTCTCGCGGTAAGCAACCTGCGGGTTACCGATGTTGGCCTCAACCTTGAACTCGCGCTTCATGCGGTCAACCAGAACGTCGAGGTGCAGCTCGCCCATACCGCCGATAACGGTCTGGCCGGACTCCTCGTCGAGGTGAACGGTGAAGGTCGGGTCCTCTTCAGCGAGCTTCTGGATAGCGGTACCCAGCTTCTCCTGGTCAGCCTTGGTCTTCGGCTCAATAGCAACCTGGATAACCGGATCCGGGAAGTCCATGGACTCAAGGATGATCGGGTTGTCCGGGTTACACAGGGTGTCACCGGTGGTGGTTTCCTTCAGGCCGATGAACGCGTAGATGTTACCGGCGTCGGCGTGCTCGACCGGGTTCTCCTTGTTCGCGTGCATCTGGAAGAGCTTGCCCACGCGCTCCTTCTTGTTCTTGGTGGAGTTGAGCATCTGCTCGCCCGGGATAGCCTGGCCGGAGTAGACACGCACGTAGGTGAGCTTGCCGAAGAACGGGTGCACGGCAATCTTGAAGGCCAGTGCGGAGAACGGCTCCTGGACGGAAGGCTTACGAGTCAGGGTCTCCTCACCGTCGAGGGAGGTGCCGTTGACCTCGCCGATGTCCAGCGGGTTCGGGAGGTAGTCAACAATAGCGTCGAGCAGCGGCTGGACACCCTTGTTGCGGTAAGCGGTACCGCAGAGGACCGGGTAGATCTCGGAGCTCACGGTCAGCTTGCGGATAGCGCCCTTGATTTCCTCAATGGTCAGCTCTTCGCCGCCGAAGTACTTCTCCATGAGCTCTTCGTCGGACTCAGCGACGGTCTCGAGCAGCTTCTCGCGGTACTCTTCAGCCTTCTCCTGCAACTCGGCAGGGATCTCCTCGATAGTGGCTTCGGTTCCGGTTTCTACCTTGCCGCGCCAGGTCAGCGCCTTCATGTTGATCAGGTCGACGACGCCATCGAAGTCATCTTCAGCACCGATCGGCAGCTGCATGACCAACGGCTTAGCGCCGAGGCGATCAATGATGGTCTGGACGGTGAAGTAGAAGTCCGCGCCCATCTTGTCCATCTTGTTGACGAAGCAGATACGAGGGACGTCGTACTTAGCAGCCTGGCGCCACACCTGCTCGGACTGCGGCTCCACACCTTCCTTGCCGTCGAAGACAGCAACAGCGCCGTCGAGAACACGCAGGGAGCGCTCAACCTCAACGGTGAAGTCCACGTGGCCCGGGGTGTCAATGATGTTGATCTGGTTGTTGTTCCAGAAACAGGTCACAGCAGCGGACGTAATGGTGATGCCGCGCTCCTTCTCCTGCTCCATCCAGTCAGTGGTGGCGCCACCATCGTGGGTCTCACCGACCTTACGGTTAATACCGGTGTAGAAGAGGATGCGCTCGGTGGTAGTGGTCTTACCCGCATCGATGTGCGCCATGATGCCGATGTTGCGGACCTTGTTCAGATCCTTAAGCACTTCTTGTGCCACAGTTAATACCCCAACTTAATTGTCGTCGACGCCGACGCCAGTTATGCACTGACGAAACATAGGTGACGTCTTCATGGATAGGTCTTGGTCTATTTTGCCACGTCTGGGCTTCTACGTCAGCGTGAGACGTGGAGCCCACGCCATAAAAATGGCCCGAACAACGCTATTCAAGTTTAGGTTCCGCACTGTTTAGCGTGGAGCGCTCCGCCAAGGGGAGCGAGAACACGCAGTGTCAGCGCAGGTAAACGATGATATCGCTGTTCGAGCCATGATGCCATGTGGCGGGTTATACCGGAGGGATTACCAGCGGTAGTGAGCGAAGGCGCGGTTGGCCTCAGCCATCTTGTGAGTATCCTCACGGCGCTTCACGGAAGCACCCAGGCCGTTGGATGCATCGAGGATCTCGTTTGCGAGACGCTCGATCATGGAGTTCTCACGACGCTGACGGGTAAAGGTAACCAGCCAACGCAGAGCCAGGGTGTTGGCACGTGCCGGCTTAACCTCAACCGGAACCTGGTAGGTAGCGCCGCCCACACGACGGGAGCGAACCTCGAGGTCCGGGCGGATGTTGCCCAGGGCCTTCTCCAGGGTGCCGACCGGGTCGGTACCGGTCTTCTCACGGCAGACCTCGAGAGCGCCGTACACAATGCGCTCAGCGGTGGACTTCTTGCCGTCACGCAGGATCTTGTTCACGAGCATGGTGACCTGCTCGGAGTTGTAAACCGGGTCCTTAACTACAGGACGCTTCGGTGCAGCATTCTTACGCATTGTTGATTACTGTCCCTTCTTTGCGCCGTAGCGGGAACGAGCCTGCTTACGGTCCTTCACGCCCTGGGTATCCAGTGCGCCGCGGATAATCTTGTAGCGAACACCCGGGAGGTCCTTCACACGACCACCGCGGACGAGCACCATGGAGTGCTCCTGCAGGTTGTGGCCCTCGCCCGGAATGTAGGCGGAAACCTCGATACCGGAGGTCAGGCGCACACGGGCAACCTTACGCAGAGCCGAGTTCGGCTTCTTCGGGGTGGTGGTGTACACGCGGGTGCACACGCCACGGCGCTGCGGGGAGCCCTTCAGGGCGGCCGTAGCAACCTTGGCCTTCTTGTCGTGGCGGCCCTTGCGGACCAGCTGCTGAATAGTTGGCATAAATCTAGTCTTTCTCTATGACTTCGGCTTGAACTGACCGCTTTCACACGTCCAAACATGCAAAAATAGGGGCTCTTCTCCGGGGCCCTTCCGCATGTCCAGAACGAATCTCTCCCAGCGGATGGTTGAGATACCGATCAGACTTTTCATCTCCTATAAAGATGAAACCTTGGACAGACTACCACCACCCCTTTGATCTGCCCAAATCCCCAACCGCTAGCGCCACTCCCAGGTCAGGTCCGCCTCCACCGCGCGCTCGGAGAAGTGTTCTTGTTCCTGCCTCTCCCAGGTTTCAAACCACTCTTCATAGCCGGGGTCGCGCTCTAGGGCACGCTCGCGACGCTTCTCGCGTGGCCCGTCGATACGGACCGTCACCACGGAGCCGCGCTCTTTGGCGGCGGCCACGGTTGCCTCGGTGACAGAACCCACGCCTTCGACAATCAGATCGTCGCGCTCATCCAGGCTCGCCCAATCCTTCGGTGCATTGGCTTCCCAGTCCCAACGCCAATAGCCCGGGTTATTCTCCCGCAGCACTTGCTCTGAAACCATCTCTGAACCCTCTTGCAGCCCATGCCAGCCGGGGTAGAACTCGTCAAGGTGGACTACCCGCCACCCGGTACGCTCAGCCAGCGCTGCAGAAGCCCAGGTCTTGCCGGCGCCCGAGGGGCCGTCGATAAGCACGGTGACCGGGCGCATCGGGCGCTTGCGCGACGCAGCGAGCGCCACCACATCGGCCAAGAGCCGATCCATCTCGGCGGCGTGCGTCTGGGCAGTGTCCTTACCGCTGTCCTGGTCGGCCGTGCGGTCCGCGTCCTGCATGTATTTCTTCACCACTTCTGGGTACGTCTAGCGTGCAGCTTTGAGAGAGTCGTCCTAGAGTCCGAAGAATCTCCAGGACCCACTGAGAACCGAAACTACCACCGGAAGCGCCGCAAGGCCCGTTCCCACCACCATCACCAGCCAGTCTCTGCTGGCAAGGCGGGACGGCCGCGCCCATGTGCGTTGCCCACCGCCCGGTGGGGTTCGCCCGAAACCGCGCGCCTCCATCGCCGTGGCCAGCTTGCCCCCGCGCCGCAGGGCTAGCACCAAGAGCCCGAAGGACATGGTGATGAGGTGCTTGATGCGGCCCTCGTCGGTCAGCCCACGCGCGCGCCGCGCCATGGCCAGGTACTGCCAATCGGATTTGAACAACGTCATCATGCGCACCCCGGCCACCGCACCGATGACGAAGCGGGAAGGTAGCTTGAGGATCTGCGAGAGGGCGTCGCCCAACTCCGTCGGGTCAATATCCCGCGCCAGCACCACCATGGGCAGCGCCACCGCCAGCACGCGCATCGTAATGGCGATGGCCAGCTCCATCGAGTTGTCCGTAACCGTGATCAGCCACCAGCTGAAGTACTCCCGCCCGCCCGGTGCGCCGTAAAGCAGCATCGAAATGCCGGACAACGGAGCGATAAGAAAAAGGAACCAGCCAGCTTTAAACAGGCGCGGCCACGACACCCCGCACAGGGGCGCAAAAACTAAAGTCATGGCCAAGGACACTGCCGCAGAGACCCAATCCACGGAGAGCAACAGCGGGCTCACCCACACGAACATGAGGAAAATTCGGGTCAGCGGGTTCACGCCGTGCAGTAAACCTGCACGGCCAGCACGATCGGCGCGACCAGCGCCGTCTGCGTTCGCCGACGACGTAGTTGTCTCAGCCACGGCTCACCTCCACTCGGTGGTCACCCAATGCGGAGATGAACAACGGATCGTGGGTCACCGACGCAATCGTCGTCCCCTCATCCGCCATGCGCCGCAGCAACCACACCAACTCGGTGAAGGTGTGGGGGTCTTGGCCGAAGGTGGGTTCGTCGAGAAGCAGCACCTCCGGCGCCGTGACCAACGCAGTGGCCACCGACAACCGGCGCTTCTCCCCTCCGGAGAGCGTAAACGGATTGGCGTTGAGCACATGCCCCAGGCGTAGTGCCTCCACGAGCTCCGCGATGCGCCCCTCCGGCACCTCGCGGTGCATGACACGGGGTGCCACGCGCAGCTCCTCTGCCACCGTGCGGGCGACGAATTGGTGCTCGGGATTCTGGAAGACGAAGCCAATGCGGTCCGCCAATTCCCGGGACTTCCACGTCGCCGGCGAGCCTTTCAGCCCCCGCCGCACGTACTCTGCCACACCAATCTCCCCGGCCACTGCTGGAAGCAACCCCGCCACCGTCATCAGCCACGTGGTCTTGCCCGCACCATTCGGCCCGGTAATCACCGTGGACATCCCCCGGGGCAGCGCGTAGCTGCGCGGCGGCCCGAAACGGGTGACCAGGTCCGTGCTCCACAGCGCCGCCGATTCGGGTGCTCTTCCAGTGCTGCTTGGCGACGTCCCGCCAGCATCCCGCGCCCGCGGCAAACCGCTGATAGAGCGCGAAGCAACAACAGCCTCCACGGGACCGTCGGCGACGATGCGCCCATCCTTCAGCTCAATCGCACGGTCAAGCACACCCCTCCACGCCGCGTGCTGGTGTTCCACCACGATCAGGGTGGCCCCGGTGCGCTCCACCATGGTGGACACGGCCTCAATAACCTCGCGCGCGCCCTCCGGGTCGAGGTTCGCCGTCGGCTCATCGAGCAACACCATGCCCGCGCCCATGGCAATCACACCCGCCAAAGCCAAGCGTTGCTTCTGCCCGCCGGACAGACGCTCCGTGGGAAACGACAAATCGACATACGGCCCCACCATCTCCAGCGCCGCCGACACCCGCTGCCAAATCTCAGAGCGCGGATAGGCCAAATTCTCACAACCAAAGGCAACGTCATCGCCCACGCGCGCGGCAATCACCTGGGAGTCTGGGTCCTGCAGCACCAAGCCCACCGGAATCGTCCGGCCGGGCGGCTCGATGTGACCAGAGGCATCCTCCAGCAGGATTTCCCCCACCCGGGTGCCCTCGTCATCGCCGCCCAACACGCCCGCAATGGCCGCCAGCAGCGTGGACTTCCCGGACCCGGAATCTCCGCACAGCAGGACCTTCTCCCCCGGTGATATAACCAAGTCAATATCCGCCAGCGCCGGCGCACGCCTCCCCGCATGCGTCCAGCCATAGCCGCGTGCGACAAGCTTCGTCGCGCCCGCGGACATATCTTCTACCGAACCCACATCAGCCATCAGAATCAGCCACCAGCCACCTTGCAACAGCCATTACTTCAGCTACCAGTCAATGCTCAGCATCAACAATCAACAAGCATCCACAGCAAGCAACGCACAACAAGCAACGTTTGCTTAAGCACTGTGCTGTTCGCGGCCGACCGCAAAACGGTCCAGCGCACCGGTCTTCGCCAGCGCATTGACCACGATGTAGCCCACGGCTCCTGCCAGAATGGCGCCGGAGATGCTCAGCGTGACGAGGTAGATGATGTTGAACTGCAGGGTCTTGCCCAGGTTTCCGGAGGTAAACAGCTCCAGCACAAACGCACCCCAGCCCGCTGCCATGCCGCCGAGCATCGCAATGCCCAGGCTAAAGCGACGGTAGAGGAAGATGGCCAGCACAATCTCCACACCAATGCCCTGCGCGATGCCGGAGTACAACGTACTAATACCCCACTGGGAGCCCAGCACCGCCGACACGATGGCCGCCAGCAGCTCCACGTAGAGTGCGGCACCCGGCTTACGGATAATCAAACCGCCAACGACACCACCAAGAAGCCAAATGCCGGTGGCAATGCCACCCAGGCCTGGCGTGAGCGCATCCATGGCCTGGAACCAGGCATAGCCCACCGTGTTCCACGCTAGGAACACGATTCCACACGCCACACCCAGCACGGAGGCCACCACGATGTCGACGACGCGCCAATTCAAACTGCGCGGCGCAGCAGCGCCATTCGCAGTTGCGCCATTAACAGATCCACCATGAGATACAGAGTTCATGATTCCTCCCTTTCGCCGGCATTATCCGGATCAGGTTCGACGGTTCGCCGCTGCGCTGCGGCATCTCAGCCTCCTCCGGAGACACCCATACGCAGCCTCAAAGGCAGAACACAGTGTGAACGAGGAAGCACCCGTGACGATGTTTAATTTGTTGTTTTATGTACAGCCGCCAGCACTAATAAGAACCGGCTCAGCACGCTCAAAAGCACTGACATCTTAGCAAGCCGGACCATTAAGAGCACACTGCAGCCTCACTACTCCCCCATGCCACCAGCACTCCATCAAGCCAGCGGACAACATTTCACCAACCAAAAGCATCAGTAAACTGGAGTGAAAGCCAATCACAAAGGATCTCGTCCCTCTATGCCCGCAATCAAAGTCATCTCCAAAGCAATCGGCATACCTCTTGTGTGCATCGCTGTTCCCGCCGCCGGTGTCTGTGTAATCCGCTCCATCAACTCCAGGCGTTTTGCTGCCCCCAAACCACCAGCAGGTGGCGATGATCGCATCCTCAAAGAAGAGGGCGTTTCAAGAATTGACGGCCGCTACATGAAGGGCTTCCACCTCACGCCGCTAGCCACCGGACAGGAACAACAATCCATACAGACACATCCAGGCACCGTCATCGTATTCGGCGGCTCGGACGGCGGTGCCAACGTGGAACAGGCACGAATGCTACGTGACGCCGGGTACGATGTGCTCGCCTTGTACTTCTTTGGCAAGCCCGGGCAAAAGGAATTCATCGACGGGGTCCCACTCGAGTTCTTTGACGAGGTCCTCGCCTACGCTGAGGAGCACGGCAACGGCAGCAGACCGCTGACTGTTATCGGTACGTCCAAGGGCGCGGAGCTTACTGGCAATCTCGCCGCCCGCTACCCGCAGATCGACAACATCGTTCTCTACACGCCTGCGCACCACACTTACGGCAGTCTGACTTACCAGCGCGGCAGCGGCTCCACGAGTAGTTTCTCCTGGCACGGTGAGCCCGTTCCTTTTGCGAAATTACAAGGAAAAGAAATGGGCAAGGTTATGCTCCGCTTCGCGCTTGGTCTGCCCGTGTCCTACCGCGCCGGCTATGAGGCCGACGCTGCTGCAGCCAGCCCCGAGTCTGTCATCGACCTGAGCAACTTCCAAGGCAACGGCCTTCTGTTCGCCGGCACCGAGGACGCCATGTGGCAAGGCGACGTTGCCGCGGAAGCTCTAGCCGCACAAAACCAGAACCTTGAGCCCCACATCTACAAAGACGCCGGCCACCTCTTTCACGAGAGCATCGACCAACTCATCGGCTCCTCCTGGAAAACAATGATGGGCGGCACAATCGCAGCCAACCGCGAGGCCAAGGTGGATTCCGACCGCATCCTGCTTGAACGCCTCAAGCAGTGGCACGAGCTTTAGAAAGCATACCCAGCATGGCAACAAAAGCCGCGACAAACGAAGACTAAGGCGATTTCATCAGAAGACGACGGCGAATCACATCAAAACACAAAAATGTACCCCGCCGCGTCCTCTGACCTACGCGACGGGGTACTTGCACACCGGCAAAGATGCCAGTGGCCATGAGCCTCCACACACGCAGCTTAAGGAAAGGAAAAGCTTCGGTGGAGACCCAAGACTTAATGAAATAACTAAATGTATTTCGGAAATATCAAATAAACAAAAGTATCAAACAAATACAAGCAAGTTGAGAACTAGGGGTTGCTACCGGAGTCTTATGCCCCGGCAGCAATGCCCTACTCCATCAACTCTCAGGTTGGGTGGGAGGTTAACGCTCCTCCCTTAGCGGTGTTGTTAAAGGAGACACATCCTACGGTTCTCTTAGTTGGAGGAACCCTCGCCAGCACCCGGTGCACAAGCATCAGCCAACAGGC